>JAJNBR010000173.1 GCA_021156265.1 Flavipsychrobacter sp. | reverse complement strand
TTCCAAGATCAGCAACCTGTCGGATAAAGCGTTGAGCGGTACTGCTACTTTACAGATACTCGATGCGCAAACACTACGTCCACTGGCGCTGCCATTTAGATTGACAGAAGCAACGAAACACTTCAGCGCCGCTGCAGGTCAAAGCGCTTCAGTAGACTGGACCGTGCACGTGCCTGGAAGCCTGTACGAGCCGGTCATTCTCCGCATCAGCGCCAGTGCCGGTAACTTTACCGATGGTGAGGAGAACATGTTACCTATACTCACCAACCGCATGCTGGTAACGGAAACGCTGCCTTTGTGGCTCAATGGAAATGGTGAAAAGACTTTCAGTTTTGATAAGCTGAAGCATGCGGATACCAGCAAAACACTATCGCACTACAGGCTGGCGCTGGAGTATACTGGCAACCCGGCCTGGTATGCCGTTCAGGCGCTGCCTTACCTGATGGAGTATCCTTATGAATGCGCCGAGCAGGTATTCAACCGCTATTACGCAACGGCGCTTGCTGCACATATTGTAAAGAAAAATCCTAAGATCGAAGAGATATTCAAAAGCTGGAAAGAACTGGATACAACCGCGCTCATGTCTAACCTGGAGAAAAATCAGGAGCTGAAATCTGCCCTGCTCGAGGAAACACCCTGGGTGATGGAAGCCAAAAACGAATCGGAACAAAAACGCCGCATTGCCCTGCTCTTCGAAACACATAAGCTGGCGCGCACACTCGATGCCAGCATCAACAAGCTGGAAGATATGCTGCTGCCCGAAGGGGGATTCCCCTGGTTCAAGGGCATGTACCCCGATCGCTTTATCACCCAATACATCGTTACGGGTATAGCGAGGCTAAAACACCTCGGAGTAGACGACAACCGTGCTATGCAGCGTATCGTTAGCCGGGCGCTGCCTTACCTGGATAAAAAGCTGGCAGAGGATTACGCCCAACTTAAAAAGCAGAAGATTAAGCTCGGGGATCAACACATCGGTTACCACCATGTGCAATACCTGTACATGCGCAGCTTCTTCAGTGATGCAATACCGGCTGCAAGTCAAACAGCTTTCGACTATTATAAACAGCAGTCGGTAAAATACTGGCCTAAGTTTGGCCCGTATCTTAAGGGAATGACCGCGATTTCCCTGAACCGTTATAAGGATGCGCAAACGGCAAAGAATATTCTTGCTTCCCTGCGCGAAACAGCCATCACCAAAGAAGAAATGGGCATGTACTGGATACCCCGCGGTTATAGCTACTGGTGGTACGAAGCGCCTATTGAAACACAGGCCCTGTTGATCGAGGCATTTACTGAAATAGACAAAGGCAGCGCCGACATTGACCGCATGAAAGTATGGTTGCTGAAACAAAAGCAAACACAGAACTGGCACACTACTAAAGCCACTGCCGATGCCTGCTATGCCTTATTGCTCAGCGGCAGCAACTGGCTTACCAGCGAGCCAACGGTTACTATACAGTTGGGAAATACTACCATCCGCAGCACGGAGCTGAATACACAAAAAGGTACGGGCTATTTCAAAACCTCCTGGACCGGCAGCGATATCAAACCCGATATGGGCGACGTAAAATTATCTGTACAAGATAATAGTAGCAGTACCTCATGGGGAGCCGTGTACTGGCAGTATTTCGAGGACATGGACAAGATAAGCGCTGCTGCTACACCGCTCACCGTCAAAAAGCAATTGTTCATAGAACGTAATACCGACCGCGGTCTGCAGCTCGAACCCATTACCGCGCAAAACGTGCTCAGTGTCGGTGACAAGATAAAAGCCCGCATCGAGATCATCGTGGACAGGGATATGGAATATGTACACCTGAAAGACATGCGCGCCGCAGCCTTCGAGCCGGTGAATGTACTGAGCGGGCACAAATGGCAGGGAGGCCTGGGCTACTACGAGGCTACAAAAGACGTATCTACCAATTTCTTCTTCAGCCAGTTGCGCCGGGGTAAATACGTGTTCGAATATCCTATGTTCGTGACCAACAAAGGTGATTTTTCCAATGGCATTACCACTATCCAATGTATGTATGCGCCGGAGTTCAGCAGCCATACTGAGGGGATAAGGGTCAGAGTGAAGTAACGTAAATTCGATAAAAAATACGTATATTTGCTATAATAAATATTTGGCCATGATCTCCTATCGTCAATTTTCTTTACTACTGATCGCCCGGCCGGTAGTGCCGGTAAGACAAGTGGTTTATTTTCGACAACAAACTGTAACAATTTCGCGCGCAAATGCAGTAATGGCAAGGGTTATGGCTAAGTACCATCAACAGTCAACCGTGCTGTGACAACAAACCGTGGTATTGTGTATCAATCAGTTATGTTTTTGTGTTCCAGGCGACAACAAATGGCTGTAACATTTGTTCCCTATAGCTGCTGTGTTAAGCCTTAAAATCATGGCATACTTCTTATTACAGTTCGACAGATGGGTACACGTTATCTATTAAATTACTATTCAAGGCTGTAACTGATATATGGATACCAAAGTGTATACCGGCAATCCCTTTCCATTAGGTTCTACCTGGGACGGGAAAGGAACCAATTTCGCTATTTACTCTCAATATGCCACAGGTGTAGAGCTATGCCTTTTCAACGATATCAAGGATGAGATGGAATCGATAAAGGTCAAAATGACAGAAAGGACCGGTGACATCTGGCATGTATACCTTCCGGGAATCAGTCCCGGCCAACTATATGGTTTCCGGGTTTCAGGTCCCTACGAACCGCACAATGGCCACAGGTTCAATGTCAACAAACTGCTGATCGACCCAAATGCTAAAGCTATTGCCGGTACTATCAACTGGCACGACTCGCTTTTTGGCTACCAACCCGGGCATCCCGACGAAGATGTGAGCTTCAACGCTCAAGACAGCGCTCCTTTTTTGCCTAAATGTGTGGTCATCGATCCATCGTTCGATTGGGAAGACGACAAGCCGCCCAAGATACCGTTTCACCAAACTGTTATTTATGAGGCACATGTGAAAGGTTTTACCCAGATGCACCCGGATATCCCCGAGGAGATCAGGGGTAAGTATGCTGCATTGGCGCACCCGGTTGTTATCCAGTATCTTAAAGATCTCGGGATCACGGCGATCGAGCTGATGCCGGTTCACCACTTCCTTACCGACAGGCACCTGGTTGAAAGAGGACTCACCAATTACTGGGGATACAACACGCTGGGCTACTACGCGCCGGATGTTCGCTACTCCAGTAGCGGTATACTGGGCGAGCAAGTGGTAGAGTTCAAGAATATGGTAAAGCAACTGCACAAAGCGGGTATCGAGGTGATACTTGATGTGGTGTACAACCATACCGGTGAGGGTAACCATATGGGACCGACCGTATCGTTCCGTGGTATAGATAATGCGTCATACTACAGGCTTACAGATGATAAGCGGTACTATATGGATTTTACAGGCACGGGCAATACGCTCAATGCCATGCTGCCCAATGTGCTGCGGCTTATTATGGATAGCCTTCGCTACTGGATACTCGAGATGCACGTTGATGGTTTCAGGTTCGACCTGGCATCGGCACTGGCCCGCGAGCTGCACGATGTAGACCGGCTGAGCTCTTTTTTCGATATCATCTACCAGGACCCGGTTATCTCGCAAGTAAAACTGATAGCGGAACCATGGGATATTGGTGAAGGTGGTTACCAGGTAGGCAACTTTCCGCATGGTTGGTCGGAATGGAATGGTAAGTACCGTGATTGTATCCGTGACTACTGGCGCGGCGCTGATAGTATGCTGGGTGAATTTGCTGAACGTTTTACCGGGAGTTCTGATCTGTACAAAGGCGACTATAGAACGCCGACATCCAGTATCAATTTCATTACGGCGCACGATGGATTTACGCTGCGGGACCTGGTTTCCTATAACGGTAAACATAATGAAGCTAACGGGGAAGGCAATAACGATGGAGAAAGTCACAACCGTTCGTGGAATTGCAGTGTTGAAGGCCCGACTGGTGAAGAAAAGGTCAATAAGCTGCGCAAAAAGCAGCAACGAAATTTTTTGACAACGCTGTTTTTGTCTCAGGGTGTACCGATGTTAACAGCAGGCGATGAAATAGGCCGCAGCCAGCGAGGCAACAACAATGCCTATTGCCAGGATAATGAAATATCATGGATCAATTGGGCTGAAGCTGATTCTGAGCTGCTTGATTTTACAAAGAAGTTGATCCATTTTGCTAAGGAGCATCCTGTGTTTTGTCGCCGTGGATGGTTCCAGGGCTACCCTATTCGTGGTGTAGGTGTTGAAGACATCGCCTGGTTTCTTCCTGATGGTACCGAGATGAACGATGAACACTGGAATAACTGGTATGCCAAGTCGCTGGCCGTCTACCTGAATGGTCAGGGCATACACGCACTCGATCCTAATGGTGAACGAATTGTGGATGACAATTTCTACATAATTTTCAATGCCCACCATGGTTCTATTGAATACCGGTTGCCCGAAAGTAAATACGGGGACGATTGGGCCATGTTACTGGATACAAGCACAGGGTCTATTGGCGAGGGCGCCAGTTATAAGGCGGAAGAAGTAGTGCTGGTAAAGAGCAGGTCAGTTGTTGTACTCGTCAATCCAAAGAAGTGATATGGAACAGATCGACGTTCTTAAGCGCGGCATCGGGGTCAGCTTCATTGAAAACGGCGAAGCATCGGTTAGGATGTGGGCGCCTGAAAAGCAAAAGGTTGAATTAATACTAGATCAAGGTGAGCGTATCGAACTTAATCGGCAGGAATACGGGTATTGGCATATAACTACAGGCAAGATCAAACAAGGCGAAAGGTACAGATTATCGGTAGATGGTGAACAGCCGCTACCTGATCCGGCTTCGGCCTCTCAACCAGATGGGCCACATGGATCATCGGAAGCAATTGACGTCTCTAGCTTCAACTGGACGGACAGCGAGTGGAAGAACATACCGCTTAAACAATACATTATTTACGAACTGCATACCGGTACCTTTTCATCACAAGGAACCTTCGAAGGGATAAAACAAAAACTGGACTACCTGGTCGACCTGGGAATAACTGCTATTGAGATAATGCCCGTAGCACAATTTCCCGGCACCCGCAACTGGGGTTACGATGGTGTTTATCCCTTCGCAGTACAAAATTCTTACGGCGGGCCTGACGGTTTGAAAAAGCTTGTAAACGCTTGTCACGAAAAAGGACTGGCGGTGATACTCGATGTTGTCTACAATCACCTGGGGCCGGAAGGAAATTACCTTTCTGCGTTTGGGCCTTATTTTACAAACAAATACCACACGCCCTGGGGCAGCGCGGTAAACTTCGACGATGCTTGGTGCGATGGCGTGCGTCATTATTTCATAGAGAATGTGTTGATGTGGTTTCGCGATTTTCACATTGATGCACTCAGAATGGATGCCGTTCATGCCATTAAAGATTTTAGTCCCACCCATATTTTGGAAGAAATACGGCAGTATGTAGACAAACTAATGGTCCAGACAGGGCGAAAGCATTACCTGATCGTTGAAAGCGACCTGAATGATACTCGTCTTATCACACCGGTTGAGGAAGGCGGGTACGGCATGGATGCACAGTGGATAGATGAATTTCACCATAGCCTGCGCGTAGCTGCGGGACAGGAGCGTCATGGTTATTACGCTGACTTTGAAGGGCTGGAACATTTGGCAAAAGCCTACAATGATGCCTATGTGTACGATGGCATTTATTCAAGTCACCGCAAAAGAACATTTGGCAATAAGACAGACAAAAATCCCGGCAAGCAGTTCATCGTATTTTCACAGAACCATGACCAGGTAGGTAACCGGATGCTGGGTGAGCGCACGAGCGAACTGGTAAGTTTTGAAATGAGAAAGCTGATGGCTGCTGCTGTTATGGTAAGCCCATTTATTCCTATGTTATTTATGGGAGAGGAATACAGCGAGCCAAACCCGTTCTTATACTTTGTGAGCCATACCGATCCCGGACTGGTAGAAGCCGTTCGCAAAGGGCGCAAAGCGGAGTTTAGCGAATTCCACGCGTTGGGAGAGGCGCCTGATCCGCAGTCAGAAGAGACCTTTAATCGCTCGAAGCTTCAGTGGCGATTGCGCGAGCAGGAACCACACGCGACAATGTTCAAATATTATAAGTCCCTGATAGGACTTAGGAAAACAAACCCTGTGCTCGCCAGTTTGGAGAGAAACAGTGTTGACGCACGAGCTGATAAAGAAGCAGCGACTATTATATTGAAGCGTTCTGCGGTTGGCCAACATCTATTGTGTCTGATGAATTTTTCTAAACAGGTTCAGCGGGTTGAGAC
>JAJNBR010000007.1 GCA_021156265.1 Flavipsychrobacter sp. | reverse complement strand
ACGGAAACGGCTGCCAGTGTGTTCAGCGTAGTGTTGGTGATCACCGGATCGTTGAAGTCGAAGTAGATGGCCGCACTGTTATGGAACTCTGTGCCTAATGGCAGTCCTTTTTTCGTCCTGATGCTGAATGATACCATACCGTTGCTGCCTACTTCGTCATCCTGTTTAGCAGGCAAATTGATGTTGTCGAACTGGAAGCGTACTTCACCTGTTTCGCTCATCGTGATGTCGCAAGGATGCGATTTGTAGATAGGTACCAGTGTAGTCCAGTCGAGGTCGGCATCCAGCTGATCGAGGATAAAGATGTTCTGTGCTTTATACGTACCCAGGTTCTGGAAGTGGATCATGTACTCCAGAACAGAGTCTTTACCTGTGATATTGCCTGCTGGTCCATCACCTTTAGGGCTTACTTCTTTAAAGTTCGGATCATAAGATCCGACGGTGATCGGCGTGTAGTAGTTCACGTTATTCCATGGCGAGTAGTCATTCAGCCAATTGGATATCGGGGACGTGTATGCTGCAGTATCAGTAAATACAAGACTTGTATTCAGCGGGATGGTTGGCGGCATAGAATAGTTGACCGTAAATGCCTGCGATGCTGCTGGGTTCAGGCTAAGCGTTGAACCGGTTATCTGGCGCCAGTTACCGGTGCCTGTAAAGAAGCCACCCGGAGAAAAGGTTGGTGCGCCGATCTGGCCATCCGTTTTGTAGCCTGCTGCTACAGATGATTCAGGCACAGTACCAAGGTTCGTGATAATGCATTTCTGCAGGTAAGTATAACCAGGTACAGGACAAGTAAAGTTCCATGTGCTGATGTGCATATCGTGAAGCGTAGCTGTATTGTTGGCAAAATTCACTGATGTGCTGCAGTTAGATGCTGCGGTTACACTAACAGGGATCGCATTAGTCTGGCAACTGGCTAATGGGTAAGCTGCTTTTACCGTTTCCGAGATCGTGTAGGACCCGCTTGGAACTTTGAAAGAGTAAACCCCATTTGAGTTTGTGTACGCATAGCCCTTGGTGCTGCAGTGTATCTGTATATTGGGTATGCCTTGCTCGCCGGCATCTTTTACGCAGTTGTTATTTGCATCGTTGTAGACTGTGCCTGTAATTGTACAATAACAGCTGTTGTTTGCCGCATTGTAGGTCAGGTAAGTCGAAGCATTCGCTTTACAACCATTTGCATCAGTGATCTTCACAAAATAGTTGCCTGGTGTAAGCCCGGTTATCGTTTGCGTAGTTTGGGAATTACTCCAGTGATAGGTATAAGGAGCGGTGCCACCCCAGGCGCTGGCAGTAATGCTACCGTCGCTGTTGAATATACAGGAAACCGCCGTGCTGGACAGACCGGCATTTACAGGCGATGATGAAGCTACATATTTCCAGACAGTTGCCGAACATCCAGCAGCATCTGTTACTTTAACAGAATAGGAGCCTGCTGCAAGCCCTGAAATAGAAGATGTGGTTGCACTATTGTTCCACAGATAAGTGTAGGGGCTGGTGCCGCCGGACGCTGTTGCGCTAAGGCTACCATTGGCCGTTGTGCAAGAAGCGCTTGTGCCTGTCACATTGACCGCAATACTATTTACAGGAGGTACATTAACGGTGCCGGTACGCACGCAGCCGTTGGCATCTGTTATCTTGAATGAATAGTTGCCGGCTGCAAGGCCGGTTGCTGTTGTGCCGCTTTGGGCAGGCATGGTATACCACTGAATGCTGTACGGTGTTGCGCCGCCTGAAACGACAAGAGTTGCAGTACCATTTGCAGTGGTGCAGGCGCTTGGCGTAGAAGTAACCAACGCAGTAACCGGTGTTGAGCTTGTGATATTTGCCCCACCGTTACCAAAACAACCGTTCGCGTCGGTTACCTTAACAGTATAGTAGCCAGCCGTAAGGCCAGTTATTGTTTGCGTGGTACCGCTATTGCTCCACAGGTATGTATAGGGCGGTACACCGCCTGATCCAAAAACTGTAGCCGCGCCATTGTTCTGAACGCAGGTGGCAGGAGTAGGTGTTGTATTCGCGCCTATGTTTACCGATTGTGCAACATTGACATATTTTGTGGTAGCACAACCTTGTGCGTCGGTCACCTTGAGCGAATACTGTCCTTTAACAAGGCCTGTTATCGATTGCGTTGTGGCGGTATTTGACCACAGGAAGGAATACGGAGATACCCCGCCTGTCGGATTAGTCGCGGTAGCAGTACCATTGGTGCAGTTAGCGGTGGTGCTGCTTAAACTGAAGTTGATACTTGATGAAGCATACACCGTGGCTGAATCATCTGAAAACACGCAGTTGTTGGCATCAGTTACCACCACCTTATAGCTTCCGCCTGGTACCGATATAGAAGCAGTAGTGCCAACTAGTGTATTTGTGGCTGTATTATACCACTGATAACTGTACGGCGATGTGCCACCGGTAACCGTTGCCGAAACGTTTCCCAAGGCAGGGCATACTACCTGGGAACCGGTTGTGCTAATAATGAATGGCGGTGCTCCCTGGTACATACTGCCGGCTACTTTGTTCGTGGCATCTACAGCATATAAATACACCTGCGCACCGGAGTAACTGTTAAGAACAGCCGTAGTGCCCGTAACCGTTTGTGTGACAGCCGGGCCTGGAGGGTTTATTATGTTCCAGGTTACAGCTATTGGTGGTGTCATACCAGTAAATGTGGCGGTAAGTACGCCATTATTGTTACAGGGGGGTGTGGTCAGCGCAATGGAAGCTGACTGCGCAAAAGAATTCTCTGAAGCAAGGAGCATTGCAGATAGGGCAATAGCTGCCTGAAGTAATTTTTTCTTCATAGGTTAAATTTTAGGTGTTTAAAAAGGTCATTAATCAGGGACATCACAATAAAAAGTAAAAGGCGACCGAAGTCAGATACTGTGATAAAACAGATACTCCTGGTCTCGGACCAATTTCCTTAGATGGAAGTATAGCAATAAGAGATGAGGAGTAAGGGTTGCTTGCATAGGCATTCGTTTTTAGCCGTTAATATTAAACTATTGGTGATATTACAAAAAGACATCCGTTTTTATGAAAAGGTTTGTGATGAGGAAGGTTATTGTTTCTGCACCTTTTTTATGGCAATCGCCTCAGGGCCCCTCATCTGGAGAAAATACAATCCGGGCGGCAGTTCTTTGATGTTGATTTGCACGACATTGCCACCGATCTCTGACCGCACGACAACTTGTCCCAGGCCATTTGTCAAAACAGCGTGACTATACTTGTCGCCATCGGTCGTTATGGTGAGATAATCGCTAGCCGGGTTGGGATGTATTGCAACACCGTCATCGTTTCTCAGTTCTTTGACAGCGCTGTAATGATCGCGTTCTATCCTTAGATTGTCTATGATCCAGCCATCCAGCGATTCCGGGCTGCCGTCACTTACAAAGCGGAACCGCACATAGGCACTGGTTGTCGGCAGGCACGTAGCGGCGGTCCCTTTGACCGGTAAACCGTAAAAAAATTGAAAACGTGAATACTGCCATCCATTACTGGAGCCTGTAAAAGCTCGTGTGCCGTCAAGCAGCGTGTCGTTCCAGCCATAGAAGTTATGGGTTGTTATACCACTACTGGTCCAGGCGTTTGTGTCGGCGTTGCAGGTATCCAAAAGGTTCATCCAGCTAAGCCCGCTATCTACAGAATATTCCACGATACCGCCGTCATGTTTGGATGTTGTCTGGTATTTATGCCAAAAGCTAACGATGACATTAAAAAGAGGGCCTTGGTCGAGCTTCAAGACAAACCAGTCGTTGGCATTGATGGCGTAAGAGGAACTGGTGTCTGTCATGATAGCATAGTCTGACAATGCACCGGCAGAGAAGAATGTCTTGGATGTCGTGCCTATTTTCCAAAGAAGGGCACCTGAAGTATCAACGTGTTCTTTTTTTGCAGGACGGGTCAGCGAATCCAGTTGTTCAAATGTGAAAGTAGTCGAGTCTAAATCATGACCATCGTACACCTGCTGTGCGTGCAGCACTGATTGGTTTGTAACAAAAAGCAGGATCAGGAATATTTGCCGGATCATAAAATAAATAGAGAATTTAAGGTGATGGACAGACAGCAGTAGCCTATCCTAAATTATTATTACGATATGCGTTCAACAGCAGTCCCGTTCCCTCCCGTTCGGCTTATTAACAGATAGACAACATTATTCAGCATATCGGGCTACAGGCAGACTGCCCGCAAAATAAGCAGCCAACAAGCGAGAGTAAGTGTTGGGGTTACATAGGCAATATATTTTGAAGTTAAATATACCCCATCATATTGCAAAAAAGATGCCTGTTTTAAAAAAGCTTTGTCACATATTTGTAATATGGGAAAATAATTTTATCTTACAGTAGTAAATGAAAAAGACCGGTAGAAACCGGTCTTCGAAATCTAGAATTGATTACCCATTACAGATTTTAACTTCTTCAGCAATGGTGCGGCGTTAGCAGCACCATTTTTTATTTTGAAAGAGTCGTTTTCGTGCTGTTGTACTATATAAGACTGAGGCATTTGAAAAAGGGTTGGCTGCCGGTTGGATTTTTTTAAACTTTGTAATTCTTCTCATATAACTTGGATTTGCTTTTGGTCGTATTTAGCTTAATTTTGCCCGCACTAAAGAAAAATCTATAGCTCATGGCTGTTTTAGTAAATAAGAACTCGAAGGTGATCGTGCAGGGCTTTACCGGCACAGAAGGTACTTTCCACGCTACCCAGATGATCGAATACGGTACTAACGTGGTAGGTGGCGTAACTCCCGGCAAAGGTGGAAGCAAACACCTGGACAAACCGGTGTTCAACACTGTAAAAGATGCGGTAGTTAATACCGGTGCTGATATTTCCATCATCTTCGTCCCACCTGCATTTGCAGCCGACGCTATCATGGAAGCTGCTGAAGCAGGTATTAAAGTGATCATCTGTATCACTGAGGGTATCCCGGTACAGGATATGGTTAAGGCCCGCGATTTTCTCCGCGGCCGCGACTGCAGGCTGATAGGTCCTAACTGTCCCGGCGTTATCACTGCAGACGAGGCGAAAGTGGGTATCATGCCTGGTTTCGTGTTCAAAAAAGGTAAGATCGGTATCGTATCTAAGTCTGGTACGTTGACATATGAAGCTGCAGACCAGGTGGCTAAAGCCGGTATGGGTGTAACGACAGCTATCGGTATCGGTGGCGACCCGATCATTGGTACTACTACCCGCGAAGCGGTAGAACTACTGATGAACGATCCTGAGACTGAAGGTATTATCATGATAGGCGAAATAGGTGGTAATATGGAAGCTGAAGCTGCCGAATGGCTGAAGAACAACATGCGCAAGCCAGTAGTTGGATTTATCGCCGGCCAGACAGCGCCTCCGGGCCGTCGTATGGGCCACGCCGGTGCCATCATCGGTGGTGCAGACGATACTGCTGAAGCTAAGATGAAGATCATGGCTGCATGTGGTATTCATGTAGTAGACAGCCCTGCTGATATTGGTAAAACAATGGCGCAGGTAATGAGCAAAGCTCCTGTTGCTGCCAACTAGTTTTAATAAAAGACCTCATAATACAAAGGCTGCCCATTGGGTGGCCTTTTCTTTTGTCACTCTGGCAGAGTGTTTAGCTGAAACCCGCGATTTGTTGCCGGTTGTTGTCGATTTGGGGAGGTTTTTATGAAACAACAATGTCAATTTGACATTTTTTCGTTTTTTGTAACTATCACGCAGGGGTCCTGACGATAAATTTACTACTGCAAATATACGTTATTTTATCCATTACTATTCTGACAGTTTTTTAATGGCCTTCAGCATGTCAATACCTTTGCCTAGCACCGGGGCAAACAAGTCGCCTTTCTTTTCGATGCGTTTGAAGATATTTTCGATGTTGAAGTCGGTAGGCTGCAGACCTTTTTTTACTTCTTTCCATTCCAGTGGTGTTGAAACCGGTGCTCCCGGTTTGGGACGAAGACTGTAAACGCTGCTTAACGTTTGGCCGCGCCTGTTTTGCAGGTAATCAATATATATCCGGTCTTTGCCGCGTTTGGATAGCGACCGTTCCAAAGTGGTGAATCCAGGTAATTGTTCCTGGGCGAATTGCGCGATCATTTCCGCAAACTGTTTGGCTTCTTCGTAAGTGTACTTCGCACCGAGTGGCACATATATGTGCAATCCCGTAGAGCCTGATGTCTTGCAATAAGATTCCGCTCCCGCCTTATCCAGTATTTCCTTGATCACCTGCGCGCATTCTATCACCTGGTCGAAGCTGTTCTTTTCAGACGGGTCTATATCCATGATAAAATAGTCGGGATGATCAGGCTTTTTTATGGTTGAGTTCCAGGGATTTATTTCAATGCAGCCGAGGTTTGCGATATATAATAAGGAAGGTTTGTCGTTGCAAAGCAGGTAATCCACTGTCTTGTTCGAACTGTCGGACCACACAGGGTACGTTTCCATCCAGTCGGGTGCATTTTCTCCTGCATCTTTATGATAGAACGCTCCGCCGGTAATGCCGTTTGGTGTACGCATCAGCGATTGCGGCCGGCCCTTCAGGTATTTGATCATGTGTTTGGCCATCTCGCTGTAGTAGTTGATAACGTCGCCCTTGGTGTAGCCTTCTTCAGGCCAGTACACTTTGTCGAGGTTGGTCAGCGGCAGCTTTTTGCCGCTGATGGTGGTTGTCTTTTGCATAGCTTTTTGTTCTACCGTTACAGGTTCCGCTTTTTCAGTTTCTACTGGCGCTTCCAGCTTTACTTCTTTGGCTGCTTTGTCTTTTCGCAGCCCCATAAATACAGGGTGCCTGCGGTTGCCATCGGCAGTCACCTCTGTAAATTTTAGATTGCACACCAGTTTGGGCTTTACCCAGGTTACAGGTGAATTCACTTTTATTTTGTCTTCAAAGGGACTGGTGTCTGTTACCAGGTCCTGCAGCTTACCGTATACCTCTTTAAGCGTTTTCTGGTTGAAACCAGTACCGGTATGACCGATGTACTTCAGTCTGCCATTCTCATAGCTGCCAAGAATCAGCGCCCCGAAATAGTTGCGGCCTCCACGGGGAGCCGTATAACCCGCTATCACAGCTTCGTCGGTAAGCATGTGCTTTACTTTCAACCAGTCGCTGCTGCGGCTGTCTTCAATGTACCGGCTATCGCTCCGTTTAGCAATCATTCCCTCTAATCCCTGCTTCTGCATCAATTCGAAAAACTCCTTCCCGTTGTCTTCCACATGGTCGCAATATTTGATAATATCGCTTTCTGGTAGCAGGTCTTTCAATATCTGCTTGCGTTCCAGTAGCGGACTATTCTTTAGCGATTTTCCGTTCAGCGATAGTATGTCAAATACATAATAGACAAGGGGAGTGGTAGCAGGATCGTATTGCTGAATGGCCTGGAAACTGGGCATGCCGTTCTCTCCGAACGCCACGATCTCACCATCCAGCACCATTTTCTTTTTTATTCTTTTTAGTTCTTCGAAGACAACTGCGTATTCATTTTCGAATGCGAGGCCATTGCGCGAATACAGGCGTGAGTTTTTTCCATTTACTTCTGCCACTGCGCGGTAGCCATCCCATTTTATTTCAAATATCCAGCCTTCACGATCAAATGCTTTGTCGTGCAGTTTGGCCAGCATGGGCTTGATAAAGTCGGTGTATTTAGAAGGACGGCTGCGGAAAGTGGGTTTGTAAGCAGACTTCAGGTCTTCTTCAGGCGGCGCTTTTTTTTTACAGCGGTGGCTTTCTTAGCCGGAACTTTTTTTGCCGCAGTTTTCTTTACAGCTTTTTTAGAAATAGATATTGTGCCGGCGTTCCGTGCGGCAGTATATGCAAGAGAACTTTTCTTCGCGTAGTCCTCTGCGCTGTAATCTTCATCAGTCGCATGTTCATCGCGGTGCTTGATGAGCAACCAGCTTTTTTCATCGCTTTTCAGTTTTACGAGCGCGAACTCGCCTTTCAGCTTTCGGCCCTTCATCCTGAACTTAATGCTACCACCATGCAGCGCCTTGTTGAACTGGCTGGCCGAAATGACATTGCCTTTTTCATCTACCGGCTCATAGCTGCCTTTGTCCCAGACGTCAACATGCCCTGCGCCATAGTTGCCGGCCGGTATATCACCTTCAAAGCTCGCATACTCCAGCGGGTGATCTTCTACCATCATGGCAAGCCGTTTGTCTTTTGGATTGAGGGATGGACCCTTAGGTACCGCCCAGCTTTTCAGCGTACCATTCAGCTCTAACCTGAAATCGTAATGCAGATGAGAGGCGTGGTGCCGCTGTATCACGAACGTGAGTTTGTCGTTTTGCTTTTTTACTTTGCCCGCAGGTTCAGGTGTATCACCAAAGTTTCGTTTCTGCTTATACTTCGTTAAACTCATGCTTACGATGCTTTTTTACGCTCCAGGCTCTCTTTAAGCTGTGCCATGAGGTCTTTGGTTTTGCTCTTCACCATCTTGATCTCGGTTTTCTTAGGTTTTACTCCACTAGCTTTGGCTTCTATCATATTCATAAGTTCGGCCGAATAAGTGTCTTTATACTTGGTGATATCAAATTTCTTTGGCGTCAGTTGATTGATCAGGCTCACAGCCATCTTCAACTCCGCCGGCTTGATCTCGGCTTTTTCAGGTATTTTCAGATCACTTGCATCGCGTATCTCTTCGGGAAAGCGCAGCTTGAACAGGATGATCATATTATTGGCTTCGCGCAGCATGCAGAAGTTTTCCTTGGTCCGCATTACGTAAGTACCCAGTGCAACCTTACCTGTCTCCTTAAGTGCAGCGCGCAACAGCGCATACGCTTTTTCGCCGCCCTTCGAGGGTTCGAGATAGTAGGGTGAATCAAAGAAAGCCGGATCTATTTCGGTTTCTTTCACAAACTCCTGTATCTCTATCATTTTGCTTTTTTCGGGGCTGGCTTTTTCAAAATCTTCATCCTCCAGCACAATGTACTCACCCTCGTGTTTATAGCCTTTCACGATGTCTGCCCATTGCACTACCTTGCCGGTATTCTCATTTACCCGCTGGAACTTGATGTTCGAGTGGTCTTTTTTATCGAGCATGTCCAAGTCGAGTGTACTCGACTGCGTGGCGCTGAATATCCGTATCGGGATATTCACCAAGCCAAAACCTATAGCACCTGTCCAAATAGCACGCATAGCCTGTATTTTGGCTAAAAGCGGAAAAAAATATGCCGATGGGCGGCAGAGTTAATAATTGACGGTAAGGCGTCGAAGTCAGCGATTTATATACTGTTAATACAGTAATGGCCTGTGGGGTGTTTTGTCCACAGCTATTTTATTTGCCTGCGGTACAGGTAAAGCGCTATCGCGCCGAAGAGCATATTGGGTATCCAAACGGCAATAAGCGGGTTCAGTCCGCCCTTGGTGGCGAAGGTGGTTGAGAGTTGCATGGCCATGATATAGGCTGCACTGATAACGATGCCGAGGGCGAGGTGTAAGCCGCTGCCCCCTCTTACCTTGCGACTGGCAATACATACGCCAATGATGGTAAGAATGAAGCCGGCAAATGGCTGGGCAGTTCGCCTGTGCTTTTCTACATAAAAAAAGTTCAGTGTTTCGCGTCCGCGAAGTTTTTCGCGGGCGATGTATTTATCCAGCTCGATGGTATTTAACGCTTCTTTGATCGCATCGTCTTCTTCAAGGTCAGCCGGTTTGAAATTGGGGTAGGCTTGTTTCAGTTCGGGCACAAACTCAAGACTTTCCTTAAGCCCATCGTTTTTGCGAATGGTCACTCCGTACAGGGTCCATATCTTTTTCACGCTGTCGTAGCTCACGCGTTCGGCCATCACTTTTTCTTTCAGCAGCACGTCGTTGATCTTTTCTGCAGTAAAGCGATAGCCAACGTTTGCTGTATAGTCATAGCTCTGTACGTATATATACAGATCTTTGGTAAGGCGCAGGTGCACGTTACGGTCAGACATAATAGACGCACTATGTACATACTTGTCCTCGAATGCGAGGCGTTGTTTGTTGGCGTTGGGTACGATCCAGTGGTTGGCCAGCAGTGAAAGTCCGCACAGGAAAGCAGCGCCAATAATGTAGGGACGTAGAAAGCGCTGGAAGGAAACACCCGACGCCAGTACGGCAATGATCTCGGATTTGTACGCCAGCTTGGAAGTGAAAAAGATGGTGGCTATAAATATGAATAAGGGGAACAGCAGGGCCGATATGTGCGGGATGAAGTTTTTGAAGTAATTCAGGATGGCCATCGCCGGGGCCTTCTTCTCTACAAAATCCTCTACTTTCTCCGAATAGTCAATAACACAGGCAATCACCGCCAGTATAATAATGGCGAAGAAGAAAGTGCTCAGGAATTTTTTGACTATGTACCAGTCGAGTTTTTTCATGCCTGCTGTTCGGCTCTAACGTTACAATCTCTGTTTAAGTATCGGTATCATCTCGTTTTTCCACGACCGGAAATCGCCCTGCAAAATATGCTGACGTGCCTGCTTTACCAAATGCAGGTAAAATGCCAGGTTTTGAATGCTGGCTATTTGCAGGCCCAATATTTCACCCGCTACAAACAGGTGACGCAGATAGGCCTTGCTGTAGAAGTTGCTGGTGTGGCAATCTATACCCTCATCTATCGGGCTGAAATCGGTTGCCCATCTCTTGTTTTTGATGTTGATCACGCCTTTGCTGGTGAACAGCATGCCGTTGCGGCCATTGCGGGTAGGCATCACACAGTCGAACATGTCAACACCCAGCGAGATGTTCTCCAGGATATTCCAGGGAGTACCTACGCCCATCAGGTAGCGTGGCTTGTCGGCCGGTAGTATCTCTGTGCAAACGGCGCACATTTCGTACATCTGCTCTTCAGGCTCACCTACGGACAGACCGCCGATGGCGTTCCCGTCGCAGTCCATCTGTGCAATAAATTCGGATGAAGCCTGCCGCAGATCTTTATAAGTGCTGCCTTGTACGATAGGGAACAATGACTGTTCGTATCCGTACTTGGGCTCCGTTTCACTCATAGCCTTTACACAGCGTGTCAGCCAGCGGTGCGTCAGCTCCATCGATTTCTTGGCATAGAGATAATCAGACGGGTAGGGCGGGCATTCATCAAAAGCCATAATGATGTCTGCGCCTATGGTCCGCTGGGTTGCTATTACATTCTCCGGCGTAAACAGGTGCTTGGAGCCATCTATATGCGACTGGAACATCGCGCCTTCTTCATTCAGTTTCCGGTTGTTGGACAGCGAGAATACCTGGTAGCCGCCGCTGTCGGTAAGTATGGGCTTGTCCCAGCCGTTGAATTTGTGCAGTCCCCCTGCTTGTTCGAGTACTTCGGTGCCGGGACGCAGGTACAAATGATATGTATTGCCGAGTATGATCTCAGCTTTCACCTCTTCCTTAAGCTGCGCTTGCGTCACCGCTTTCACGCTGCCTATGGTACCCACGGGCATGAAGATGGGGGTTTCGATCACCCCGTGCCCGGTGGTTATTTTGCCTGCCCGGGCGGAGGAGTTGGGGTCACTGGCCTGTAATTCAAATTCCATTTGCTATGGTCGTAAAGCCGCAGAACTGTGGTTCCTGACTTTTTTGAAGTTGTTTGTGTTTCTTTGTTGCGTGTTGATACAGGTGCTTATCTTCCTTTATTTGCTATTCATTACCATCCAGATGGGGTATGTATTATACCTCTATTCGCATTTCTTTCTCATTCTCGATGGAGAAAGCCATATCAGCGACCCGCAGCCTGTGTCAGTAGTTATCTGTGCAAAGAACGAAGCGGCAAACCTGCGTCAAAACCTGCCTTCGATACTGGCGCAAAGATACACGAATGCGGCAGGTAAAAAGGCCTTTGAGGTGATAGTGGTCAATGATGCGTCGACAGACGATACGGAAAAAGCATTATATGAGCTCAGTCAGCAATACGATAACCTTTGGTCGGTAACCATTCCACCGGATGCAAAGCGCGATATGCCGGGGAAAAAATATGCGCTTGGCAAAGGCATTGAACATGCCAGCCATGAATTACTGTTGCTGACGGATGCTGACTGCAAACCCATAAGCGACCATTGGATACGGGCTATGGTGGCGCCACTGCACAGTGGGAAAAAGCTGGTAGCAGGTGTTGGCAGGTATCATAAGACGCCCGGTTTGCTCAATACATTCGTTCGCTGGGAGACCATGCATAGCCTGTTCCAGTCGGCCAGCTATGCTGCCACAGGCAAACCTTATATGGCCGTAGGCCGTAACATGGCCTGTACCAGGGCCGCATTCCATGAGGCGGAGCGCTCCAAGGTGTGGGATAAGCTGCCTTCCGGAGACGATGACCTGATTATGCGTGCTGTAGCGCATAAGAATAACACGGCAGTAATAATCGACCGGGATGTACACACTTTATCGCCGGCTAAAGACAACCTGCATGACTATGTAAAACAAAAGCAACGTCACCTGTCAACAGGCAAATACTACAAGCTGCCTGTGAAACTAGCGTTGGGCGCATATGCCTTGTCTCATGCACTAAGCTGGTTGCTGTGCATAGTCTTGCTGATGGCAGGGCACTGGCAATTGTCATTGGGGGTAATGGCGTGCCGATGTATAGTGTATTATATTATGTGGCATGCTGTAGCCGGTAAAATAGGTGAAAAGATATCGCTTGCTGGCTTTTTGATTGGTGATATAGGCTGGATGGTATATAACTTTGCGTTCGCACCCTATATCCTTTTTAAAAACAAACAGCGGTGGACATAATTCTTAAATACTTCGACGATTTTTCAGAAACGCAGCTTTCCCAGTTTCAGCAACTGGATGCGCTGTATAAAGAGTGGAACGAAAAAATAAACGTGATATCGCGCAAGGACATCGACACGTTGTATGAGCGGCATGTGCTGCATTCTCTGGCTATTGCGGTGATGTGCAATTTTCATAAAGGTGCGCGAATAATTGATATTGGTACCGGCGGTGGTTTCCCCGGTATACCGCTGGCTATATTCTTTCCTGAGGTGGAGTTTGTGCTGGCCGACAGCATCGGCAAGAAAATAAAAGTGGTGCAGGTAGTAGCAGACGCGATAGGACTGAAAAATGTAACCGCAGTGCACAGCAGGGTAGAGCAAGTGAAGGGTAATAATTTTGATTTTGCCGTGTCGCGCGCTGTGGCTCCCCTTGGTGAATTATGGGGATGGGTGAATGAAAAGATAAAACCCGGAAAGCACAGCGACGAGCTGCATGCTGGTCTTATCTGCCTTAAAGGCGGCGACCTTACAAAAGAGATAAAAGCGTCGGGACTCGAGGCTAAAGCACAAGCCTGGAACGTGCATGATATATTCCCTGAGCCTGTGTTTGAAGAAAAATATGTGATCTATGTGCCGAAATAAGAACCCTATAAGCATTGTTTTATTGTTGTTGTTACTAATTGGGCCGATGGCTTATGGTCAGCAATCGCGGCCATGGGTATATGGGCACGCCGGTATTGGCTATATTCCGGGAAATGTTTCTCTTCTGATCGGCCTTAATGCCAGTATCTCCGACCATATTGTTTCTGTCGGGGTGGCCGATAATTATATGAAACCTCGTAATCTGCCCGCAGATTACGATGGCGGCAATACCATCTTCGCTTCCCGTCCGGACAACCGGTATTTATCGTTGCAATTGCAATATGGACGGATGTTCACCCTGCCGACACCACTTGTCCGGTTTGCCCTGCGTGGCGGTCTTTCAGTTGGTAAGGCGGAAGATATTGTGGGATATACCCGAAAGGATCAAGGGTGGTTATTTTACGGCAGTAACTATGAACCCGTTTATGAAAAGAAACTGGCTGCCGGGTTGGTGGCTAATCCACAGCTGGAATTCGCATTTACAAAGGGGTGGGGTCTTGCTGTAGGCGTATTCGCTGATATCAATTCCTACAAGCCTCTTGGTGCAGTTTATATTTCAACGATCTTTGGACGGTTGAGATAGAGAGCTGCAGCTGATTAAATGGTTTTTAGTGAGTTTTTTGGTAAATTGGAGCAAACCCTCCTATTTGAAAAACTTTATCCTTTTCGTTGTTTGTAGCTTATCTCTTTCTTTGTGTTATGCACAAATGAATGGCCCAGCTATCTATGCCGACATAGGTGGCGGTACAGGAACATTTACCTCTTATAAAATGGGGGTTAACTGTTTTTGGGGTCGTCATCACAGCGTTGGTGCTTACTTTCGCCGACATTGGCGAAACGGGCATGCAGTTCCGGATGACTATCGTGGAGGCCTATCTTTATTTAATGCCGATGACAGGCCTAACGACCGGATGACATTTGGTTCGGCGACCTACGGGTGGGTACTGCCAATGACAGAGGAGATCCGGTTTAATTTGAAAGGCGGTGGTTTTGCTGGTGTTTATCAATATCCGGAGAACTTTAAACGCAATTCGGGTAGTGGATTTATTTCAATAAAGAATTACACTTTCGGAACCCTTGAAGATCCACTCTATGGGATTTTGATCAATCCAGTGGCAGAGTTTGCTTTTTCTAATTCGTTTGGTTTCACTTTGGGTGGCAGTTGTATGTTCTCTAATGTGGAAACGTTCTATAGTTTAGACCTGACGATCATTGCCGGCTCGGTAAGAGAGCCACTGAAGAAACGTCGCTATTAGTGCCTATAGCAACAGGAGCTATAATTATCTACCCACTATTTCTTCAAAGTTTTTGTTATTCATCAAAGTTTTGTATGTTTAATGTAAGCTGTTGAACTACAGCCTATTATTCATTTGTCCCTCAAGGGATAAGAGAGATAACCAGTTTACAAGTGCAACACATCACTTCTTTCACACGGAAGGAACACCTGTTTCCTTTTGCAGGGACAAAAAATCTTCTTGCCTTTTCGAGGTATATGCATACAACTGATGCAAGTTTGCGGTTGTTTCCCGTAAGAGCTAGTATTTCTGTACCAAACCGAATAAACTACAACCAATGAGCCAGCCTGACCCGGGTTTCAAGTTCAAACGAGTGATGGTAGTGGATGATGCTTCGATAGACCGATTTCTTGTGGAGCGGATCGTAAAGAAAACTGCCTTTGCAGAAGAAATCCTGAGCTTTGAGTCTGCAAAAGATGCACTGGAATATCTACATCAAAGCGAGGAAGCGCCGCAGGTCATTTTCCTCGACATCAATATGCCCGGGATGAACGGCTTCGAATTTCTTGCCGAGTTTGAAAAGTTTCCCGACAGCTTTAAGGAAAACTGTTCGGTGGTGATGCTGACCTCATCACTCTACCCCGATGATCGTCAAAAGGCTGCTAATAGCCGCTATGTAAAGAGTTTTCTGAATAAACCCCTGAGACCTGAATACCTGATTGATCTTCAACTATAATATGGGTACTACTTTTGTCTGCTATGAAAATGATAAATGGGGTTTTCTGGCATATATTTTGCGCCTCGAATAATAAATAGAACGGTACAACCGTTTTTTCCATAATACCCAAACAACCGCCCTATGAAAAAATTACTCCTTCTCGGAAGCATACTGCTATCGCTTGCTATTGTTCCATCGTGTAAGAAAAAAGCGCCCGAAGACAAGGGTAAAGCGATTACCCTCGATCTTCCGGAAACACCATACGCGTATTATACAGGCCGGAAAATTGTCGTTCCAAACCAGAATGAGAAAGCTACGCTCGGCCGTGTATTATTCTACGACCCGCAATTGTCGCTAAACAATGCGATATCCTGTGCCAGCTGCCATAAACAGGAATTTGCTTTTTCTGACAATGTTGCATTCAGTCGTGGATTTGAAAACAGGTTGACGGGGCGCAATTCGATGCCGCTTGAGAATCTTGTGTTTCAGACGGCTGATTTCACGCTCTCCAGTGTCGGCAATGGGACTGGGTCAGGGTCTTCTACAGGCGGCAGTGCATTGTTTTGGGATGGACGAGAAGCCAGGCTGAAGGATCTGATCGCCCGTCCGCTCACTAACCATATAGAAATGGGTATTGAAGACGTAAATGCGTTGCCGCAAAAACTGGGACGGCTGGGCTATTATAAAGAGCTTTTTGAAGCAGCTTATCCCCATAAGGAAGTAACCTTCGATCAGGTTTCGGAAGCCATAGCATTTTTTATTACTTCAATAAAGACAACTAATACACGCTTCGACCAGGCAATGGCCAATAAGACAAACTTCACGGCGATGGAACAGCATGGGTTTAACCTGGTACAATCCAAATATAACTGTCTTGAGTGCCACAGGATAGATACAACAGGATATCTTCAAGGCAGCTTGTTTGCAGATATTGGGCTTGAAATGAATGCAGATAAGGGTCTTGGCGGCTTTTCCGGAAGCTCGCAGGATATAAACGTGTTTAAAGCGCCGAATCTGCGTAATGTGGCGCTAACTGCACCATATATGCACGATGGACGTTTTAAAACGCTGGGCGAAGTCATTGATCATTACAGCACCGGCATCCGTGAAACGCCTAATCTTGCATGGGCATTGCGCGGTGAAGATAGCACGGCGATAAAAATGAATATCTCCGAAACAGAGAAAGAGGCTATCATCGCTTTTCTCAATACGTTGACGGACCACCAGATGATCACCGATAAGCGATACTCTAACCCATTTGTCATAAAGTAACACTCACACAACACAACCAGAAACCAAAATGAAAAGATCACTATTAGCTATTGCACTATGCAGTGCCTGCATTGCTCATCCTTCATTTGCCCAGGATAATGCTATGCAAGACAAAAAACTGGTACACCATGTAGGTGTTCAGGCCAATGAACTTATCCGCCAGGTATTCAATTTCAACAACAACCCGTCGCCAACTTTAAATAACCCCTACCTGCTTATCTATTCTTTGAATTTTGCGAAGAGCGGATGGGGCATAAGAACAGGTGTAGGTTATAATAAGAGAACGATCAACGATGACAACGCTACAGGTTCATTGGAGACCAATTTCGATGAATTGAGAGCGAGACTAGGCTTTGAGAAAGCATTTCGGCTCTCCGACAAATGGAGCACGGGCGCCGGTCTTGATTTTACCTATAACAACGATAATGTCAAGGCCAAAAGCGTGGTAAATGGTTTTGACTCGAGTACGGTAATAACTAAATCTCTGAAGACAAGTTACGGTGGCGGGCCAATGGTTTGGCTACGTTACAATATTTCCGAAAAAGTACTTGTGGGCACGGAAGCCAGCGTGTATTATGCAACCGGGTTTGACAAACGGACAACGGAGATAACCCGCAGCGAGTTTGTTAGTCCCGGTCCGGGGCCCAATCCCAAACCTATGCGTGAAATCACCACGACCGTCTCCACTACCGATAATAAATTATCGAATGTAGGTATTAATCTGCCTGTGGCTTTTTACCTGATCGTAAGATTTTAGCGGCTTTCTTCCTGTTTCAGTCTGCGGTCTACAAAAAACGGAACGAAAGGTATCAGGGATGATATGAAGATCAGCGTGGTCTTTTTGAACGACCATTTGTAGCTGATCCAGACCTGCAGCAACAGAATACCGTATGCAACAAACAATACACCGTGTACCCAGCCGGTGTATTTTACCATATCAGGCATTCCGGCCATGTATTTCAGCGGCATAGCAATGAACAGCAATATGAGGTAAGAAACAGCCTCTGTCAATGCGATGGCCCTGAAACGGCCTAGTTTAGAGTTCAACATAATTGGTTGCAAATTTACGGGCATCCGGGCAAAGAGTGTGCTTTCCGGCGCCCTAAGAAACGTTAAACTGCCTATTAATACTCTGAAAACAATTCTTATTTTTGCGGCCACGAATACGATAAAAAAACACAATATATATGGGCCGGATATTTGAAGTACGGAAATCAAAGATGTTTGCCAGGTACGACAGGATGGCAAAACAGTTTACCCGTATCGGTAAAGAAATAGCGATCGCTGTTAAAAAAGGCGGCCCTGATCCGGACGTCAACCCTATGCTGCGCCGCATCATGCAGAACGCGAAGTCACTAAACATGCCTAAGGAGCGTATCGAAGGTGCGATCAAGAATGCGTTGGGTAAGGATACCAGCAACTACGAAGAGGTATTGTTTGAGGGTTATGCACCGCACGGCATCGCTATTCTTGTCGAGACCGCTACTGATAACAACACACGTACCGTTGCCAACGTTCGCTCGCACTTCAACAAAGGTGGTGGTACCCTAGGCAACAGTGGTTCGGTAGCCTTTATGTTCAAACACCTGGGTGTTTTTAAACTGAATCCTGAAGGCCTGAATCCTGAGGACCTGGAGCTGGAACTGATAGATGCGGGACTGGAGGAACTGGGCGACGACAGCGATGGCAACCTGATCGTACGTTGCGAGTTCAACTCATTCGGCAGCATGCAGAAGGCGCTGGAAGAAAGAGGCATCACTCCTATATCTTCAGAGCTGGAATGGATACCGCAGAACACCGTAGAAGTATCCGAAGAACAATCGGAAGAAGTATTTAAACTCATTGAGCGCGTGGAGCAGGATGACGACGTGCAGCGCGTGTTCCATAATATGGCGTAATAGAACTGTCATTTTACCACAAAAAGCGGTAGCACTAGCTTCCGCTTTTTGCATTCTGATAGTACCTTAGAATGGTAAACTAAGACCTATGAAAAACTATAGCCTGTTATTGCTGCTTGTCGTGTGCTTTGCAACCTCATGTAAGAAAGATAAATTTAAACCCAACCCAGTACCTGAGCCAGCTCCGCTAACTGATTTTCTGTATTTGCCGGTGAAGGATGCAGAGTGGAGAATACACCTGCAGAATACAGTGATCGATGACGTGCTTTGGTGCTCTTGGCAGAAGCAAGGGGAGAGGGATACCGCTGTGCATTGGTATATAACCGTAAAAAGCACGGGCCGTGATACTGTAATAGCAGGTATGAAATATTTTAGGTACGACGTCAGCGGAGACTTTGTGTATACAAAACAACCCTGCGACACGGTTTGGAAAAATGCAAGGTCTGGCCCCTTATATTTACACGAAGATACCGCTGGAAAGAAAATTTTGACTCTTTACGGTTGGGAACCGATTGTAGATTTTTCTTCGGAGCATGTGGGTGACGACGCTTTGTTTGCTTCAAAGCTTTGGCCAGCAAGCTTTGTTAGTGGAGAAAACGGAATTATTATTAACGGGCAAAAGGCAAAAAGTTGGGAAGTTTCTTATAAGCATGATAAGAAGACAAAGTTCTTTTACAAGGGTTACGGGATAGGCAGTCAAGTAGGCGTATTGCCGCGATGGTGGCTCGGCAGCCTCGAGCCGGTAACGCTTGACTTTACCTACAAAGGCCAAACCAACCATTTTGATTTCGAATTACACCCATGACGGAAAAGCACTGTTCAAAATGCAATAAACAATTTGGCTGCAAAGCTGATGAGCGCGGCTGCTGGTGCGAAAACCTGACGCTTTCAGCAGAAACGTTGGTGCAGCTGAAGGCAGATTATGATAATTGTCTATGTCCTGAATGCCTCACAACGTTCGGAGAAAGACCGGAAGTGACCGACGATCTTAGGTCCACATAATATTCGTAGGTTTGCCGCATGAAGCCTGTACGCTCGCTGCCCATACTGATAGGACGCAAACCATTGCTGGAAGCGTTACAGCAGGGAACCATCATTGAAAAAATATTCCTGCTGCGCAGCGCAACAGGGCCCGAGATCGTCAGCATCAAGCAACTAGCCCGCGAGCGCAACATTCCCATTAGCCAGGTACCGGTAGAGAAACTGAATGGCCTTACCAAAGCCCAACACCAGGGCGTAGTAGCCTGGACCAGCCTATTGCACTATGTAGAATTGCAGGATGCTATCGACTCTGTGGTAGACAAAGGCGACACACCGTTGTTCATACTGCTGGATGGTGTCACCGATGTTCGGAATGTCGGCGCCATTGCACGAACCGCATTGTGTTGCGGAGCACAGGGATTGATACTGCCCACTTCATCCTCAGCCTCACTTACAGAGGACGCTATCAAAACATCAACAGGCGCCTTGCGCAAGATCCTGCTTTGCAGGATACCTTCTGTACAACAAGCCATCGACGTGCTGCGGCTGAATGGTATTCAGGTGTTAGGCACACAAATGCAGGGCGCCATTCCTGTATTTGAGGCCGACCTGAAGGGGCCATCGTGCGTTGTGATGGGCGCTGAGGATACCGGCATCAGTAAAGATGTCATTAAGCGTGCCGACACACTTATCACGATACCCATGGCGGAAAGATTTGACTCGCTCAATGTCTCGGTAGCCACCGGTATGATACTCTATGAAGCCATGCGCCAGCGCCTGATCTCCTAAGCTGCCTGCATTTCCGCTTATAAAAATTTTTTTGCAAATCTGGTTTTAGACTCTACATTTGCACTCTCAAAGGTTCTCGCCGTTTGGTGGGATGAAAAGGGAACCGCGGTGAAAATCCCGGACATTACCCGATGCTGTAAGCTTCAAAAACAGCCTTTTGCTACCTGAGCCACTGTCTTAATACGACGGGAAGGCCGCAAAAGGTGAAGTAAGTCAGAAGACCTGCCTTTAGAAAAAAAATTACTTACGCTGCTTTCGGGAAGAAAAGCACGGTAAGACAAAGGCTTCTTCGTAACAGCTTTTCTCTTATTCCATCAGTATCCCGTAGCCGCAATTGAGATTGTTTTTTAAAACCAATTGATATATGCGCAATTTTACATTTTTACCCGTTGCCCTCTTGCTGGGCATCAGCACACAGGCGCAAACTGTGGCCACCTTCGATACGCTGACTTTACCCAAAGCAGACACGTTTTATGTTAACTATAGCCAATACGGCGATGATATGGGCTTTGACGACGGTCTTGCGCATTTTCCTTGTGTGTATGACACTTTTCCGGGTGGATGGCAGTATTGGAAAAGCGGCTTTTCTTATAGCAACATGACCGATAGCCTGACTGCCGGTTATACCAACCAGTATTCGTCTATCACTGGTAGCGGCTACAATGGCTCTCCGCAATACATCATCGGCTGGGATGTGATGAACAAAATATACCTGAAAGGCAAAGCAAAGGGCCAGCCCGTTAATGGCTTCTACCTCGCCAACACAGCTTATACTTATTACAGCATGCGCGACGGTGATATGTTTGCCAAGAAGTTTGGTGGTGTATCAGGTAATGATTCGGATTACTTGCTTATCACTGTGCGTGGCTACCTGAATGGCCAGTTAAAAACAGACAGCGTCCAGGAATACCTCGCTGATTTCACGAGCGCAGATAATACTAAAGATACCATCTACCGTGGCTGGCGCTGGATAAACCTGCTGCCGCTGGGCAATGTGGACAGCCTGCAGATTGAACTAGCTTCATCAGATGTAAGCCCATTCGGTATGAATACGCCCGGCTATTACGCTATCGACAATTTTACCACCAATGAAACAGCCTCTGTAAATACATCACCATCAACCTTTGCCGCAAAAGTTTATCCTAACCCGGCTGTCGGCCAATTATTCGTTGAGCTGAAAGACGACCAGATGACGAATCTCGAGATCACCGACCTGACGGGTAGAGTAGTTGCCGGCTACGAAGCAAAAGAAGGGCTAACTTCACTTCCTGTTTCATCGCTGCCTGCCGGTGTTTACATCCTCAATATGTGGGGTGGGACACAAAAAGCAAGTGTGCGTTTTGTAAAACAATAACCATATGCGTACGATTCTCTCTCTGATAACACTTTGCCTGGTGCAGACTGCCTTTGCGCAGTTTGCACCGCAGGCTGGTGTTGCCGGAAGCACGGCGATCCACAAAAGCAGTGGGAAATTCACAGGTTGGGCTACAGGTTGTGTGCTGCAGCGCGGGTGGATAGATATTGCCGATAAAAGCCAGGGATATGTTACCTCCGGCGATAGTAGCTGGGCAATAGGAAAGGCGGATGACGCACCTGTAAGTTTGGGCGATAGCGGAGTTGCTGTGTTGACATTTGCCCAGCCAATTTACAATGGGAATGGTCCGGATTTTGCGGTGTTTGAATATGCATTTGCTAATCCGCAAGATCCCGAAATGGCCTTCCTGGAACTTGCATTTGTTGAAGTAAGTTCTGACGGAATTAGCTTTTTTCGTTTTCCCGCCGCATCTAATACGCCAACATCGCCGCAAATACCCGGTGCCGGTGTATACATGAATGCGCGACATATAAATAACCTTGCAGGGAAATACATTACCGGTTACGGTACTCCTTTCGATTTGCAGGAACTGGCAGGTATTTCCGGTCTCGATATAGATAATATTACGCACGTCCGCCTTGTCGATGTTATCGGTTCCACAGGCGGGCATGCTTCGTACGATAAGGAGGGCAAGGTCATCAACGAACCGTACCCGACTGCTTTTGCCACAGGGGGATTTGACCTGGATGCTGTAGGGGCATTTTACCAACACGGGTTGTTCCCTATTGGTATCACCATATTGGAATCCCCAAAGACTTATTCGGTCTATCCCAATCCGGCTATCGACAGGCTGGTATTAATGAGTGAAGAACCTTTGCAGGCAGTGTTGACAGATATCTCCGGAAAGCAGCTGACAACTGTCAGTTTGAAGGCTGGTAAAGCCGAGATAGCTTTGGAGAGCTATACCAAGGGTGTCTATTTAATTTTGCTGAGTGATAGCAAGGGAAATAAATGGGTAGAAAAAATTACCAAATTATAAGGTTGTTATGGCCGGCGCTGCTGTTGTTCTTCAGCGCGTGTGTCAAAGACAAGCCTGTAAAACCTACAACTACCATTGGTGGTGATACAGTCGGCAATGTATACATAGTATGCGAAGGCGCGCTGGGTAATGGAAATGGATCTTTCAGCCTTTACCAGCCTGATAACGAGACCATCAGCAATAATATTTACGAAGCTGTCAATGGCCAGCCGCTGGGCGATGTGTTTGAAAGCATGCAACGCATCGGCGACAAATTTTTTCTCTGCATTAATAACTCGGATAAAGTAATAGTAATCGATGCGGCCAGCAAAAAGCACATAGCGTCTATTTCTATTCCCAAACCCCGGCATATCTTACCAGTTAGTGATATCAAAGCGTATGTATCTACGCTCTTCTCCAACAAAGTTTATATCATCAATCCGCAAACCTGCCAGGTAACGGGCTCGATAACTATACCTGCACAGAATACTGAGGCTATGTTGCTGCACAAAGGTGCAGCATACTGTTGCGCATGGGATACATCTTCTAACAAAGTATACAAACTGAATCCTTCTACAGATAAAATAGAGCAGGAGATAGTAGTTGGTGGTTTCGCACCACACACCATTGCCGTCGATAAGTTCGATATGCTCTGGGTGCTTTCTGGAAATGTGACCAAGGGAAAGCGCGCTGCTTTGACGCGCATCGATCCTGTAGGGGAACAAACTTTGGCGATTTACCAGTTCCCGGAGAAAACTGACCCAATACGGCTGGTTACGAATACCGCTAAGGATGAGTTGTATTTCATCAGCGTCAACTATAAAGGTGGCACGGAACACAACGGCATATACCGGATGGGCATCACCGATGCCGGGCTGCCGGAACAGCCATTCATTCAGGCAAAGCAGTACCAATACTTTTGGGCCCTGGGGGTAGAACCGGTAACAGATAAACTCTACATCGGCGATCCGAAAGGCTTCATACAAAAAGGATCTGTGCTGGTATATAGTAACAAAGGAGAGAAAGAAAAAGAATTTTCGGTAGGCATAGGGCCGGGTCATTTTTACTTCGATACTAAATAACGAACGTGGTTGTATCACCCATCATAGCAAGAATCGGGAGCATGGCGATGCTGATAGCATTGTGCTGCTGCGCAACTGCTGAAGGACAGGACCGTGATACGCTCCTGGAGATCCGCGTAAAAGGACGAAGGAACAAACCTGTTTCCAATGATGACCGTGTCAATATGTTCTCGCCCGGACAGAAAGTAACCACTATCGATAGCTTCACGCTGCAGCAATACCAGTTTCAGAATATCGCCAACCTGTTGGTACAACAAACCCCTGTGTTTATTAAGTCGTACGGGTTTAATGCATTG
>JAJNBR010000172.1 GCA_021156265.1 Flavipsychrobacter sp. | reverse complement strand
GAAAGGCGTACAGGTATACCCGAATCCGACGAACGGAAGGTTTAGTGTAGATTTCTACAGCGGCAATACTATTAAAGAAGTAAAACTGAAGATACTGACCGTTACGGGGCAGCTGATACTCAATGAAGTATATAACCACACCGGTGGCAGGTTCACCAAAGAGTTGAACCTGGAAAACCAGGCCAAAGGTGTCTACTTCGTAGAGATAGATGCCGATGGTATCAAAGAAACCAAGCGGGTAGTGCTGCGATAGACTCCATATTACCCCCTGGGATTGAAAAAGGCGATGTGAATACATCGCCTTTTTCTGTAATCCAAAAAAAGTTTAATAACTTACCTATCGAAAAACCTGATTTTGCTGTCTTTATAAGACATAAGCGGCCAGATCGGTAATGCCCTGACCCCTAAAATTTGTACTATGAGATGCTCTATTCACGCTCTGTTAAAAAAAGCATGTCTTTTTTTAGCTATTCCAGTTTTAATGGCTGACACGGCGCAAGCCCAATACGCGGCGGCAACACAGTACCCGTTCGTAGCAACCACTGCTGGTTTTCAATACCTTGTGGGCGGCACCACGGTTACTGGTATCCATACCGATGATGCCCAGGCTACCAACATCCCTATCGGTTTCAGCTTTCCGTTTTGCGGTAACAGCTACACCACCGGGAGTGTCTCCTCAAATCTTTGGTTCTCGCTAAGTACGACAACGGCCATCGGTACGGGTATTAATAATGACAACAGCAACTTTAATCAATTCAGTGGCAATAACTCCCTGCCGGTTATCATGCCTTTTTGGGATGACTGGGGCTGGGCATTTGGTGGTAACGCGAGCTACCTGACAACAGGTACCGCGCCCAACCGCGTTTTTACTTTTGAATGGAAAAACTGGGTATGGGATTTCTCGTTGCCCGCGGGTACGCTATCCATCCAGATGAAATTATATGAGAATGGTTCGATACAATTTCTGTATAAACGGGAGCATGGCGCTATTGGTTCGCAATTGGCGATTACTACCGGCTGGTTTGGTGGTTCTATAGGTATTGCCCGCACTACTACCGATTTCCAGTTCCTGGATGGCAGCACCATGTTCTCCAAACCGAGCACGACTTCTCTCAAGGGTAACATCGAAGCGCGTCCGTTTAGCGAGCAAAGCTATATGTGGCTGGCTCCCTGCACTGATATGCAATCAGCCGCTATAGAAGGTCCGCAGGACGCATGCCCGGGAAAACCATTCTTACTGGCTGCTGTTGCCCGTCCTACTATAGGTACCAACACAGCCTGCAACTGGTCATATTCCGATAACGGGGTGAGCTATGTTCCGCTAACCGGCGGTACGGGGGTGATCTCGGATGTAATTACGAAACCACGGTGGTATAAGGCAACCATTACCTGCGGTAGTGTAACCATCACTACACCGGCAAAGAAAGTCGACGTATCGCCGCACTACGAATGCTATTGCAATTCGTCGGCCACCACTACCAACGCGCCGTCGGCAATGGACATAGGAAAAGTAAACCTGGTGAACTTCAAAAAAGACACGCTGCTCAATAACTATGACGCAAGCCTCGGGCTGTCCAGCAATCTATATGCTGTAAAAGCGTATACAGACTTTACGCAGGAATTCAAGGAGCCGGTCGAAATGTACCGCGACTCAAGCTACATCGTTATTGCCAACGCCATAAGCTGGGGTACTTACGTTCAGAGTGCGGTATCGGCCTATATCGATTTCAACCATAACTCTATATTCGATGCGCACGAGCGTATCATGTTCAGAGTGGCCCAGAATGTACAGCCTACCCCGGGCCAGGTAGCCGATACGTTCACTATACCGGATTCGGCCAAGGTCGGCATTACACGTATGCGCGTCATACTGAGAAGCGGTACCAGCCTGCCGGATTCGTGCAATACCTACGCCGACGGAGAAACTGAGGATTATCTCGTCAACATCACATATCCGCCTTGCAATGGTCCATCCATCGCGGGCGCTGTAATAAGCGAAGACACTTCTATGTGCACCGGCTATACTTATGTGGTGACAGACACCACCTATGAAAAGCAAAAGAGCATGCAGGCCCGTACCTGGCAGCATTCTGCCGACGATATCACCTGGTTTGACGTGGCTAATTCGGCCAACAAGGATACATTGATGCGATTATTCCAGAACCAGAGTTTATACTACCGTGTAAGAATGGTGTGCCTGGCAACTGATGATACCACCTTCTCCAACGTTCATCGTATTGGCCTGAAACCAGGCTACAAATGTTACTGCCACAGCCAGGCGAATGGCGGTATGGAGAACGACAGCAGCGATATAGGCTCGTTCCAGATATACGGTTTCCAGGTAACTGACGGTGGTACGCACCTGGCTAACCCCAGGGCTTACAGGCATCGCACCGACCGCACCGACCTAAGTCCTGTCGTGATGTGGGTGGACAGCGTTTACAGCTTCCATGTATTCCACACCATGCTGCGCGATCAGCATTCCGACGGTAAGATCACCGTATTCATGGACTTTAATAATAACCACCAGTATGATATACCTGAAGAACGCGTATATACGGGCTTTACGAATGTGGGTTATCATACGCTGATCAGCTATGTTACTGTTCCGAATGCTGCTATCGTTGATAAACCTACTGGTATGCGCGTCATCATCAATAACGATGTGTCTCCCAATATACCTTCAGACAACGCATGCGGCGAATATACGTCGGGTGAAACAGAGGACTACATGATCTATTTCAAACGTGCCTTCAATGTTAAGGTAGATGAGCTGAAAGGAATGGAAGATCTCATACTGTATCCAAACCCCACCAGCGGCAGGTTTACCTTGCGCTTCAACAGCGTTTCTGTGCCATCGGTGAGCATTTCAGTTACCAACGTTACAGGCCAGCAAATATGGAGCGAGGTATCAGGTCACAGCGGCGGCCGCTTCATGAAGGAAATAGACCTGGGCGCACAGGCCAGGGGCGTATACTTTGTTGAAGTGGATGCCGGTGGTATCAAGGCAAAAAGACGCGTTGTGATACAATAATTGCAACCTGTTTAGATATAAAAAAGGGCTGATGCAGTTGTGCGTCAGCCCTTTTTATATTTTGGCCGGGCCCCGCTTCAGGCGCGGGTTTCAGAGCAGGAACATATTAGCTGTTTTGGCAGGTGAAAACCTGTAAGGCGCCGGAATTTCGTATCTTTGTAATATAAAAATATCCTTCAAAAAAACAAGATACAGGAGCGGGTCATATAGTGAATTTTGAGCCTAAGTAGCGGCAAATCAGGGAGAAAAAATTATACAGTCAGTTTATCCACAGGCAGTTGATTTCTATTTTGTCTTAGGAATCCCCCTTTTGATATTTTCGCTATCCGACATTACTCAAATTCATTAACAGGAAAATATATTTAACCATGGGTGCAAAGACAAAAACTAAAGCTGAAGGCCTTTCCTTCCAGCGCCAGTACACAAAAGAGGGCATAAGCCCGTTCGACATGTTCGAGTACGATTACCGCACATCGGTAATACGTAACCCGAACGGTGAGAAAGTATTTGAAATGACCAATGTGGAAGTACCCAAGCATTGGTCTCAGATAGCTACAGATATCCTGGCGCAGAAGTACTTCCGCAAAGCAGGTGTTCCTCAACCCGACGGCACCCTGGGCAGGGAAACATCTATTAAGGAAGTAGCGCATCGCCTGGCAGGTTGCTGGCGCGGATGGGGCGAGAAATATGGTTATTTCGCCTCGGCCAAAGACGCACAAGTATTTTATGACGAGCTAGCATATAGCATACTGCAACAGAGCTGTGCACCCAACTCTCCGCAGTGGTTCAATACCGGCCTGTACAGCAGCTACGGTATCGATGGCAAAGCGCAAGGTCACTATTTCGTAGATCCTGAGACCGGCAAGCTGGAACGCTCGAAGAATGCTTATGAGCGCCCCCAGCCACATGCATGCTTTATCCTGAGCGTGGAAGATGACCTGGTTAATGATGGTGGTATCATGGACCTGTGGGTTCGTGAGGCACGTATCTTCAAATATGGTTCCGGCGTTGGGACCAACTATTCTAACATCCGCGCCGAAGGTGAAAAACTGAGCGGTGGTGGTACATCGAGCGGCCTGATGAGCTTCCTGAAAATTGGTGACCGTGCTGCTGGCGCTATCAAAAGCGGTGGTACTACCCGCCGCGCTGCCAAAATGGTATGCCTCGACCTCGATCACCCTGAAGTAATCGATTTCATCGACTGGAAAGTAGAAGAAGAAAAGAAAGTAGCCGCCCTTATTGCTGCAGGTTATGCCTCAGACTATGAAGGCGAAGCATATAAAACAGTATCCGGCCAGAACTCAAACAACTCTGTTCGTATCCCGAACGAGTTCTTCCGCCGCCTGGCAAACAACGAAGATTGGGAAATGACCGCCCGCAGCGATGGCAAGGTGATGAGGAAAATGCCTGCCAAAGCATTGTTCGATAAAATATCGTACGCTGCATGGCGCTGTGCTGATCCAGGTACGCAATACGATACTACCATCAACGAATGGCATACCTGCCCTGAAGGTGGTGCTATCCGCGCATCTAACCCATGTTCGGAGTATATGTTCCTTGATAACACGGCTTGCAACCTCGCTTCGCTCAACCTGCGTCGCTTCTTCAACGAGGCAGACAACAGCTTTGACGTAGCAGGTTTTGAATACATGACCCGCCTGTGGACAGTGGTGCTGGAGATCTCGGTACTGATGGCGCAATTCCCTTCGCCTGAAGTGGCTCAGCTCAGCTACGACTACCGCACACTTGGTTTGGGTTATGCTAACCTCGGCTCTATGCTGATGGTAAGCGGTATTCCTTACGACAGTGAAGAAGCCCGCGCTATCGCCGGTGCTATCACCGCTATCATGAACGGTGTGGCCTATCGCACATCGGCCGAGATGGCTGCTGCGCTGGGTGCGTTCCCACGCTTCCAGGAAAACCGCAAGCACATGCTGCGTGTAATGCGCAACCACCGTGCTGCTGCTTACGATGCTGCTGACGCATACGAAGGCCTGGAAACAAAGCCAATGGGTATCAATGCCAAGTATTGCCCCGACTACCTGCTGAAAGCCGCTACAAGGGCATGGGATGAAGCAGTACAACTGGGTGAGCAACATGGCTACCGCAACGCACAGGCTACCGTTATCGCACCTACAGGTACTATTGGCCTGGTGATGGACTGCGATACTACCGGTATCGAGCCTGACTTTGCCCTGGTAAAATTCAAGAAACTATCTGGCGGTGGTTACTTCAAGATCATCAACCAGTCTATACCTGCGGCACTGCGCAACCTGAAATACTCCGAAGAAGAGATCGATGCGATCGTTAAATACGCAAAAGGTCACGGCACATTTGCCGGCGCGCCTTATATCAACCACCAGAGCTTGAGCGAAAAAGGCTTCATCGGCGAAGAGCTGAAGAAACTGGACACAGCTGTTGAAAGCGCGTTCGAGATAGGTTTTGTATTCAACGTGTACAACCTGGGCGAAGAGTGTCTGAAACGCCTCGGCTTCACTCCTGAGCAATACTTCGCGCCTGATTTCAACCTGCTGGAAGAACTTGGTTTCAGCGACGAAGAGATCGATGCAGCTAACGACTACGTATGTGGTACCATGATGGTAGAAGGTGCACCCCTCCTGAAACCGGAACACCTGCCTGTATTCGATTGCGCAAACAAATGCGGTAAAAAAGGCGAACGCTACATCCATGCACATGGTCACATCCGTATGATGGGTGCTACGCAGCCGTTCATCAGCGGTGCTATCTCTAAAACCATCAACCTGCCAAACGAGGCAACAGTTGAAGAAATAAAAGACTGCTACCAGCTTAGCTGGCAGCTGGGTATCAAAGCCTGCGCCCTGTACCGCGATGGTTCTAAACTGAGCCAGCCGCTGAGCAACAAAAGCGACAAGAAAAAGAAAGAAGCCGATACAACTGTTGCAGCGCAGGAGGAAACTCCTTCGGCACAGATAGTGGACATGGGCCAGCTGACGATAGAAGAACTGCTGGACGAAGTGAACAAGCGCGTACAGGCAAGCCCCGACACCAGCCTGAAGCGTGAGCTGAGCCGCATCGTAGAGCGCAAGCAGCTGCCTTCAAAACGCCGTGGTTATACCTTCAAAGCCAAAGTTGGCGGCCAGCCATTATTCGTACGTACGGGTGAATACCCTGATGGTACACTGGGTGAAGTGTTCGTGGATATGGCGAAAGAAGGTGCTACCATGCGTAGCCTGATGAACAGCTTCGCGATTGCAGTATCCGTTGGTCTGCAGTACGGTGTGCCGCTGGATGAATATGTTGACAAATTCACGTTCACCCGCTTCGAAC
>JAJNBR010000171.1 GCA_021156265.1 Flavipsychrobacter sp. | reverse complement strand
AACCTGTCGGAAAAATTTATTGACCTCCTCGCGGCCTCTTATCTAAATAAGGGTTTAATGACCATAACCGATACCTGGTGGAGGTATAAATGGCAGCGAAAAAATTACCCCATGGAGGATTATGACCTTGCCATGAAAACACGTTGGTATGTTTCAAAAAACCACCCTGCAAATTATCAGAAGAAAGTTTTGCGCCAGCTGAAGCTGCAATTCAACGCTTAATGTTTTGAACACATCCACCATTGCAGTGGGCTGTGAAAAGAAAAAAGACCCGGATACAGCTTTTTATAGCCACAACGCTTTAGCTCATCTGTTGTATGGTGAAAATAGTACGCTGCCATAGCAGGGTAACCCAATCTGCTGTAATAATCAATACTACGGGCTTTTGCCTCATAAAGCTGTGAGGTTTTGTAAAAAACGGAATCCAGCAAATGAATCTCGCCGCTGTTGGAAAGAAGTCCTTTCACCTCATCTGTGAGCTCACTTAAATTGCTGAAATATTGACAGCTGGCAGAAAACAAAACGATGTCAAAAGGCGCGCCAGGTATAGCATCCTCCATAATATCGGCATATACCCATTGCAACTGCGAGTTGCTACCAAATACCCGTTCAGCTTGTTCCAGCTCTGCCAGGTTAAGGTCAACACCTGTAACTCTATGTCCTTTTTCGGATAGCCGATGGCACATCCATCCGTTTCCGCAACCGACATCAAGGATATTTAACGTACGTCCACCAAATTTTCTTTTAAGATAGTCAGTAAAGCGCGCGAAGCTCTGCTTCCGCATTGGCCACTCATTTATATGCGAACTGCTGTCAGTAACATCAGGTAATAGCTTGAGGGATCTGTCATCGGGTATACGGCCTTCGGCAGTGCGAACGTTTACGTACAGGTCCTCTTTCTCTTTGTATTGGGTGGGGTTAGCTATTATTATCATAGAGCACTATTTCATAAGGTCAAATATCTGCTTTATTTGCCTTGCGCTGTCATCCATAACCGATACGGTTATCCTCCTGTATGATAGTGTTGTGCTAAGAAGGCGATCACCAGCTTGTTTCATCTCCTCAAGATCGGCACAACGTTCAAAATTCTCAATTACTCCCGTACCGGCGGGAAGAAATGATATAACGCGGCACCCTGAATAGAGGGCTTCCAACATCACGGTGCTATGACCCTCGTAACTGGAAGGATGCACAAATATCCTGGCGTTGTTCATTATCTCCAGCACTTCGCTGTGCGACAAACGACCTTCGCAGAAAATCGTTTCGTCAAGGTCGTATTGTTTTATCAGCGCTCTTAACTCAGTTTCCAATTCTCCATTTCCTATCAAAACGGCTTTGACGTTGGGATGGCCCACGTTTTTAAGATGACAAACCAACTCAATGAATTGATGATACTGTTTCAGTGGAATAAGTGACCCAACGGCCAGCAGATCAATTTCCCGCTTACCGGTATTTAACTCGGGAAATATTTCCGGGTTGATGCCGTTCTGAATTATGTACCCTGGGCGGTTCTGAAAATTAGCTTCAAACAGCTGCGATTGCTGCGGTGATATGGCTGCGAGCTGGGCCATTGGTGGATTGACGATACGCACGTATTTGTTATCAGCTTTTGCATCTTGTCCGTGCATCCAAACCAACCATGGAACATTCAATTTTTTCGCCAATAGCTTACCAGCTAACGTACTATCTGTAAGCCATAAGCAAAGTATGCCATCTATCGGTGTGCTTCTGTTTATCCTTCGCCCGATCCGCATAAAGCGCGAAAAAGACAGAACTTTTCTTATACCGCCGGCATGTTTATTGCTTATTGCATAGACATTGGCGCCATGCCAGCAATACTCATCTTTTTTATACGGGTAATGAAAGCTGATAACGCTAATACGAACCTGGGGATATACTTTTCTAAAGCTTAACACAAATTGCTGCACAGCGGGGATAGAGGCGGTATCTTCCTCACTAGCGGCAAACCCAGGTGTTACTACCAGCAGATGTGATAATGGAGCTGACACGCTAGGCCGTTTTTACTTTTCGCATGAAGTACCTGTATTTCCAGGCGGTGAGCTTACAAATAACCGCCGATTTGAACTGTTTGTTTCTGGCAAACTTTTTTGACAGCACTTCGTTTGAAACCCATTTCACTGCATGATCATAATATTCGCGCGGATATTCGCGCTTGAAATCTATATCGCGGTCTGTCGACATGTCCCATGGCAAATGCGTAAGGAAATCTTTTTCCACCTCAGCATACAATGGCGTGCCCTTAATGGGGTAAGTAATTGTAATTGTGAACTGGTCAGGAAGCGAACTTTTGAGGTGTTGCATAGTTGATACAATGTCCTCCTCAGTCTCGCCGGGATAACCTAACATTATAAAAGTACCGGCTTCCATGCCTGCTGCTTTCACTTTGTTGATCATTAGCCTGGTTTCTTCAACATCCACGCGTCTGTCCATGGCGTCAATTATCCGTTGGGATCCACTTTCCGCTCCTATCCAAACCCGGAAACAACCACTCGCTTTCAGTAAAGCAATGACGTGGTCGTTCAATCTGTCGGCGCGCGATATGCATTCGTATCGCACATTAACTCCTCGTTCAGTTATCTGTCCGGCAAATTCCTCCAGCCATTTATGACTTACGGTGAAAACGTCGTCAACGAACCAAATGCCATCGAATTTGTATTTTGACTGGAGCTCTATTATCTCATCAACTACAAGCGATGCTTTGCGACGACGGTAACTTTGTCCATAGACTGCACGGCTACACCATTTACATGTATATGGGCATCCCCGCATCGAGCTCAGGTTGATGGTGCTGTAGCCATGCTTGTCCTTCCAGGTAGACAGGTACTTATTTAAATCTACCTTTTTACGGTTAGGTGCCGGCAGTTCGTCTATCTCTTTGTTCAATGACCGTTCTCCTGTCCGGATAATTGTAGCATTGCTATCCTTAAAAGCTATGCCATTTACTTCACTCAGATCACCTTTGTGCTCGATGCACTTCACCACTTCAAGCATTGTCTGCTCACCTTCGCCAAAAACAATGATATCTGCGCCATACAGCAGGAAATCATTTGCATGATTTCTCACCTCAGGACCACCCAGGACAATCTTAATGTGTTGTAACGATGATGTTGATCTAACGAACTGAATAATTTTCAGCACGTTTATTTTCGTCATCAGGTTCGTATAAATACCGATAACACCAGGCACATCATTTAATATCCGTACCGTGAGTGCCGGAAACGACTGGAATGTTGAGTCAAATACATCATTTTCATAGCCCATTTTTTCAAGATAGGCCGATATATAAAGTATGCCCAGGGGAACATAAGGCTTCATTATTTGAAGCTCCTTAGGATCCTCCTGCAAAAAATAACCGTGTGTGAGTAATATCTTCATTCCGTGTCTTCAAACCTTCGCTACCTGAGTTCTTTCAGTTTCATTCTATATCGCGCCGCACTGATAGAATAGAACGGCAGCTTAAGCAGCGTCATCAGTAACCGGCGTGTAAAATTTCGGCTAACGATCCCATTTTTAAGATTATCGATCGCTCTTACGTTGCGATAAAAGCTATGCACATACCTGTGCAGACGTTTATAAAATTCGCGTGGGTATGTATTTTCGAACATCAATGCGAGTTCATCGCTGTCTGTCCAGTTCGTTTTATCACCAAGTTGCTCGCGTACTTTTTCGTAAAAGCGCGTGCCCGGCAGTGGGTACGATACCGATACGCCAATCTCTGACGGAACAAGTTTCTTCACCATGGCCAGTGTCTTCCTGATATCTTCCGCAGTTTCGCCAAGGTAGCCGAATTGTAGAAAGAATGCCGGCCGGATTCCATACTGTTTCAGCATGGCGGTAGCTTTTGCTATCTGTTCGATAGTGGTGCCCTTGTCCATCGCGTCGAGTATTTTCTGTGACCCGCTCTCTGCCCCCATCCAAACCACGTCGCAACCGGCTCTTGCCAAAGGTTCTATCTGCTCGTCTTTCAATAACAGGTCGGCGCGCGACTGTATTTTGAAACGGAATCTTAGGTTTTGCGCTTCAACCAGTTCTGCAAATTTTGTTACCCATCCCGGCTTCAGGCCAAAAATGTCATCGCAAAACCACACATGGTCAAAGCCATAGTTTTCTTTGAGCACCATTAGCTCCTTTACTACATTCTCCGGGCTTCGCGCATTATACCTGTTGCCATAAATCGGCTTCGCGCACCAGTTGCACTTGAAGGGGCAACCACGCGTAGTGCCGATATTTATGGAAAAGTAGCCACTGCTTTTTAGCCATGCAGCACGGTATTGTTCGATGTCTATGAGATCCCATGCAGGAAGTGGCATTTCATCCAGGTCCGTCATTACCTGACGGGAAGTCGTTTTCACGGTTTCGCCATCAATTCTTGTTGCAATACCCGGAATAGCGAACCAGTCATTACTGTTTTTGCGAATGGACTCTGCCAGTTCGAGCAGCGTTTGTTCTGCTTCTCCTATAATGACGTAGTCGGCGCAATGATCGAGGTATTTTTCAAAATGGTCGGTCGAGTCGGATGAAGATGCGATCACTTTACAGCCTGCTGCCCTGGCCATTTCACTCATTTTAAACGCAGCCTCACGCATATTAGTGAGGCACATTTTGGTGAGGTAGTTGAAACCGTCGTCGTAAATAACTAATACATCCGGTCGGAAATCCGCCAGCACCGGCCCAAGAGTGTCGGGACTTTCGGCAAACATTACATCATGTAATCGTACCTCGTAACCATGGTCCCGTAAAAATGCGGCCGCGTACATAGTTCCCAACGGGGCATAAGGTTGCATCATACCCCATTGTTTCGGGTCAAATCGTAAGAAATATGAATGTGTAAAAAGTACGCGCATCCCTTTTTAGGCTACTCTAAAAATACGGAAGTATTTGCTATAAACCCGCGGAAACTGCGACGTAACAGTAATTTCGGCGTGTGAAAAGGCATGGTATGTAGATCTTATCTACTTTGCGTTAATAAAAGCCGCGATATCTTCTTTAATGGGATTATGCTAAAAGGTTTTATGCGCCAAGCCTGTAGGTAACTTTTCAATGCATGCGCAAAACGGCGTTCTATAGCCAGCACGTTGCCGGTTTTTACACGGGTAAGAAACATCGATTCTCGGGCTATCGCTGCTTGCAACATCCCCTTTTGTCTATATAGCTTCATAGCACTTATTTGCTCTTCTACTGCTTCAGATGCTACATATAATCCGCTATTGCTGGTATGTAAACGCCGTTTCAGTAAAGGTTCCTTAAGTATTATGACGTTAAAATGATAGGCCAGGTTCCCGGTAAAGGTATAATCAGTGAAAAAAAACTCATCGCCGAAGTATCCTGCAAGTTCAACACACTCCTTACGACACATCACGGTTTGAATAAATATTCCGCGTTCACCCATACAATAAGACTGAAAAATATTGCCATATTCAACGCCGGCTCGCTCAGCTAGAAAAAACTCTATAATCTCGTCATCATTTCGGAAGTTATATCCGTTTGTGTAAGAGAAGCCGGCTTCCGGAAAGTCCTTAAAAGCATTTACTTGCTTTTCCAATTTTGTAGGCATCCACAGATCATCATCGTCCATGAATGCTATAAGGTCGCCGGTAGCTTTTTTTATGCCTTTGTTTTTTGCCGGCCCCATCCTTTGCCGGCCGGTTTTTTCATAAATGATGCGGCGGTCGTCTATTTCCCTTATCAATTTCTCCGTGCCGTCGGTAGAACCATTGTCGATAATCATCAGTTCCCAGTTTTCAAATGTCTGCGCAATGATACTCTTGATCGTTTCATCAAGATAGTTTGCCCGGTTATACGTGCATAATATGATGCTTACTTTAGGCTGAACCATAGGAGAAAATACTAAAACCAACCTTTTCTTTTAAACCATAACAACATCAGCAGAGGTACACAAAGCATGATAGCTACCGTACCATAAAAACCCATAGCGTGGTGCGCCAGTGGTATTACATCGAAATTCATACCGAATATGCCCCCTATAACCGTAGCGGGTGCCATAAGGGTCGCCAGCAGCGTGAACACCTTCATGATCTCGTTCATGCGAAGGTTGATCTGGCTCATGGAGAGATCCTGTAGGTTCATGAGCATGTCCCGGTGGTTCTCGACATATTCTGTAGCCTGTACAATGTGGTCATAAACGTCTTTATAGTATTTCTCGTGTCGCTCTTCCAGCAAGTCGCTTTCGCTGCGAATGAAGGCGTTGACCAGCTCACGGACCGGAGCTATGGAACGACGCATCACCATAACCTCGCGCCGCAGGATACTGATTTTTGCTAAGGCAGTTTTTTCCTTCTGTAACAGCAGGGCATCCTCCAACCTTTCGATA
>JAJNBR010000170.1 GCA_021156265.1 Flavipsychrobacter sp. | reverse complement strand
CATGTTAGCTTGTATCGTGGTTACTTTACTTGCGGGGCTGACGATCACCGGTTTTATGACACCATTGGGTTATCTTAATTAGAGCAGCTCCTTACCGGATTTTCCTGTATCATTAATTTGTAGTATATTTGCTATGATAAAATGATGTGTCCTGGTCGTATATGTCCATTGCGAAGCAACTCTGAAGCTGAGATGCGTCCTGTTTTTTACCGGTTTACCCGAAAATCTGTCGCTCATGCTCCTAAGAAAGCCCCAAAACAGGCAACAAAAGCTAACAAATTCGGGCCTGGATCCCGCGCAGGTGCGGCTTTCGGTGAGTAACAAACCGGGCAGGATGTTACAATTAAGAACCCTCAAACAGGGGTGAAAAAACTAACAGATTGGAGGCTAAATTCGCTCTCAGCAAAGGTTTTCGCCGGTAACACAGCCAACTTGCAGAATATAATGAGACAGGCTCTTTTTTGTTACAAACCGCTGTTTGCCGCAACAAAACTGCCATTTACCGAAACAAACAAGGCGTTTACCGAAACCAAAGAGTATCAATGGGCGTTACGCGTATATTTGCCTCAGTATTATATATATAGATAAAATAACACGATGAAACAGTTTTTTAAGATGTTTTTCGCCTCCATGCTGGCGATGATTGTAACAGGAGTGATACTGGTGGCCCTCGTCATTGGATTGATCATGGCTGCCATGTCGGGGGCAGACTCGTCTGACTCGAGGGTTGAAGTGGCCGAGAAAAGCATACTGCTCCTGGACCTCGATAAAAGGTATCATGAGCAGGGCGAGAAAAACTCCTTTGCCGCTTTTAGTGATGAAAATGCTTACCAGGCCGGCGTGTATGACGCTACCAATGCTATTAAGCATGCCAAGACCGACGACAAGATCCAGGGCATCTATATTAAGCTGACACCATCAGCGAACGGATGGGCTACTATGCAACAGTTGCGTACTGCCATCGTTGACTTCAAAACCAGCAAGAAGTTTGTATATGCCTATGGTGAGAATATCTCCCAGGGAGCTTATTACCTCGCTTCTGCGGCAGATAGCATTTACCTGAACCCGGTGGGCGATATAGAACTGAAAGGTATGGCTACAGTATTGCCATTCTTCAAAGGCACGCTCGACAAGCTGGAAATACAGCCGGAAATATTCTACGCAGGTAAATTCAAGAGTGCTACCGAGCCTTTCAGGGCATACGAAATGAGCCCGGAGAACCGCCAGCAAATAACCGAATTCCAGGCTGACTTTTGGAATGAATTTCTGCGTGCAGCTTCAGAGCATACAAAAGCAGATGCCGCTACCATTCACCAGTGGGCAGCTACGGGTGCTATCCAGTTTCCGCAGGACGCTTTGAGTCATAAACTGGTAGACGGTCTGCTGTACTGGGACCAGGTGGAGAAAATAATAAAGACCAAGGCAGGAACGAAAGAGAAAGAAGAAATTAAATACGTAGACATTGATAACTATGCTGAACATGTTCGTGGCAAGCGAAAAATAAAGGATGAACGTATCGCGGTTTTGTTTGCAGAAGGTAATATCATAGACGGCGGCGAGACGGACATGTACCAGGTAGCATCGAAAGAAATGAGAGAGCAGATACGCAAGATCGCGAAGAACGATAAGGTCAAGGCGGTGGTATTGCGTGTGAACTCTCCGGGAGGCAGCGCGCTTGCATCTGAAGTAATATTGCGCGAGCTGGAATTGCTGCAACAGAAAAAGCCGCTGGTAGTATCGATGGGCGATCTTGCAGCATCGGGTGGTTACTATATAGCTTGTAAGGCTGATAGCATTTTCGCTATGCCTAATACCATAACAGGTAGCATCGGTGTATTCGGCATGATGTTCAACATGGAGAACATGCTGAAAAATAAGTTGGGAGTTACTTTTGATGAAGTAAAGAATACACCTTACGGAGATTTCCCTACTGCTACCCGCGCATTGACAGCTGATGAGTCGGCTCGCATGCAGCGTTCGGTAGACAACATCTATACAATTTTCAAAAGCAGGGTAGCAAAAGGCCGTAAAATGACTGTTGAAAATGTGGACAGCATCGCACAGGGCCGCGTGTGGACGGGTAGTGATGCTTTGCGTATCGGTCTTGTAGACGCTATCGGCGGTCTTGACCGTGCCATCGCCAGCGCTGCCAGGCTCGCCAAAATAGATGATTACCAGGTGAGCACCTACCCTGAGCCGGCCGATAAGTTTGAAAACATGTTTCGAAAGTTTAAGGGATCTTCAGTATCAGCAGAGCTGGTAAAGGCTGCGATGGAGGAGGAGATGGGTGAAGATTATCAATACTATAAGCAGGTTAAAGCACTTCGGAGCATGAATGGTAAAGCGTTGATGGCAATGCCGTTCTCGCTTACAGTAAAATAGGAACGGAGTTATTGCTCGTTGTAGTACCTTTAAGGTTGATTTCATAGAGTAAATAAAGGTGAAAAAAGAAAGCATTTCGGTATTTGACATATTTAAGATAGGGGTAGGACCAAGCAGTTCGCATACCCTGGGCCCATGGCGTGCGGCAAGGCGTTTTGTGGAAACGATCCGGTTGCATGGCATCGACAGCGTAAGCTCTGTAAGAGTGTTGTTATATGGCTCCCTCGCAAAAACAGGTAAAGGACACGGCACAGATGTAGCAGTGATCCTCGGTCTTTGCGATGAAGACCCCGTAACATTCGACGTGAACCAGATCACGCCGCGCATGAATCAGATAGCCAATGTGAAGAAAATGCTGCTGGGTAAGGAGAAGGAGATAACTTTTGATCCTGCGACTGATGTGGTTTTCTTAATGGATGAAAGCTTGCCCCTTCACCCGAATGCTGTTACTTTCCTTTGTTCGTTCAATAATGGAAACGAGATAGCCGAAACATTCTACTCGATAGGCGGTGGCTTCGTGATCAAAGAAGGTGAGGATACTTCTATCAGCGACAATGTTGAAATACCTTTTCCGATAGAGCGTGCTGATGAACTGCTTCACTGGTGCCGCAAGACGGGGCTCAGTATTTCTGAGGTGGTGATGGAGAACGAACATTCGTGGAGAAAAGAAGCAGAAACAAGGGCAGGTGTGATGAAGATATGGGAGGTGATGCGCGATTGCATTTACCGTGGATCTCATATTACCGGGCAACTTCCGGGTGGATTGAATGTAACTCGTCGCGCTGCAGCCTTGAATAAAAAACTGCTGAAGGACAAGCCATACAATAATTACGAAGAGTGGCTGCAGGCTATCCGTAGCGGCGGCCAGCATTTTCAATATACGCTCGACTGGGTGAGCTGTTTCGCTCTGGCTGTAAACGAAGAGAATGCCTCGTTCAGCAGGGTCGTGACAGCGCCAACCAATGGTGCAGCCGGCGTTGTGCCCGCAGTACTGCATTACTATGTTGCCTTCTGCGACGGATATAATGAAGAGAAAATCATACAGTTCCTGTTGACAGCTTCAGAGATCGGTAGCATCTTCAAGAAGGGTGCAACGCTTTCTGCTGCTATGGGTGGTTGCCAGGCAGAGATCGGCGTGTCATCATCGATGGCCGCTGCCGCGTTGACTGAGTGCCTTGGAGGTAGTGTACGTCAGTGCCTCATGGCTGCAGAAATAGCCATGGAGCACCATCTCGGCCTTACTTGCGATCCTGTAGGAGGCCTGGTGCAGGTGCCATGTATAGAGCGCAACACGATGGGCGCTATCAAAGCTATTACCGCGTCGCAGCTTGCTCTTCAAAGTAATCCTGACAATGCGCGCGTATCACTCGATGCGGTGGTCAACACTATGTGGGAGACCGCACTGGACATGAACCATAAATACAAAGAAACCGCGGAGGGTGGCCTTGCTACCAATATTCCGCAAAGCCTTAGTGAGTGTTAATAGAACAGCAGATGAACAACAGCTTCTTATCAAACTTTTTCGGAGACAGGTATAACGCTGATAACTTCTTCCTTATGGCTGGTCCATGTGTAGTAGAGAATGAAGAAGTGGTCATGAAGACCGCGGAGAAAGTGATTGGCATCTGTCAAAAGTTGAACATATCATACGTATTCAAAGCATCTTACCGCAAAGCCAACCGCACACGTTTAGATAGCTTCACTGGTATAGGCGACGAAAAGGCGCTGAAGCTGCTAGCTAAAGTAAAGTCAAACTTCAATGTTCCCATAGTTACTGACATACATGATGCTGTTGAAGCCGCTATGGCTGCTGAGTACGTGGACGTGCTGCAGATACCTGCATTCCTTTGCAGGCAGACTGACATACTTGTGGCGGCAGCGGCTACTGGTAAGGTAGTGAATGTCAAGAAAGGCCAGTTCCTTAGTCCCGAAGCTATGCAGTTTGCTGTGGACAAGCTAAAGCAAAGCGGCAACAATAACATTGTTCTTACCGACCGTGGTACAACCTTTGGCTACCACGACCTTATAGTAGACTACCGCGGTATACCAACAATGAAGGCGATGGGCGTGCCTGTGGTACTAGATTGCACCCACTCATTACAACAACCTAACCAAACCAGCGGCGTCACGGGTGGTAATCCCGCTATGATCGAAACCATTGCACGTGCAGGTATTGCAGTCGGTGCTGATGGTTTGTTTATCGAAACACATCCGGATCCGGCAGTTGCTAAGTCGGATGGCGCTAATATGCTGCGTCTTGATCTGCTGGAAGGTTTACTTGAAAAGCTGACAAGGCTGAAGCAAGTGGTGAATACACTCTAAGGCAAGATATCCCAGCCTATATTCTTATATGCTGTACGCCTGTACCAATTCGCATTGTTCAATTGGACCGTGTCTCCGTTGAGTAAAGTGCTATAGTGCCGCAACGCCGCGGGTGCTGCGGATCTTCTTCCTATCAGCGAAAGGAAGTTGCTGTGTCCTTCATCTACCAGCGTATGGAAGTTGATGTAGCGTGCATACTTGTAAATAGGATCATCTACCTTCTCTCCCAACTGCCTGTGACCGCTCATCACGTGTGCCCCTTTCAGGGTTTTGTCTTCAGGATTGTAGTGGATATACAGATGCCGTGCAAAGGCGATCTTACTTAGAATATCTGCATGTCCTGCCTGGTTCACACACGGTGCATTCATAATAAGGTTGTCGACCCAGACTGCGTCATTGAGTATGGAGAGCTTACCATTACTGACGATCCCGGTCAGCACATTGTTGCCCATGCTATGAAAGAAGAGGCTGAGCTTACCGGTACCCAGTTTGCGATTGATCTTCATCTGCTTGATCTCAGCAAACACAGGCAGGAAATCCTGGTAAGCTACGCGTGCATTGCTGATGGCAAAGAAGTAGTTTCCCATCAGGCTTTTGGTGGTAGTGATGCTGGGGTAGTCGAGGAGTATTACGTTCACTCCATATTGACCTGCAAGACTTAAGCCCCGGTAAATGTCTGTGGTAAAGAGCTTGCCCATACCTTCGGTATACACTACCCAATTGCGATTGCGATCTGGTATTAGTTGAATAGCTTCATCAAGCGACCGTACTTGCAATACATGCCACTTGCCATTGCGTGCGTACACATAATAGTAGCGTAGCTGCTTGCCATCACGCTCTTCACTCATGAAGCGCAGCGTGTCGTTTTGAGTGGCACGGTTGCTTACTACGACGATAGCTGTATCAGGCTTGATGTATGAGCTCTCCAGCTTTGTCTCCACCTTCAGCTTACTCCAGAATTCAGGCGTATTGAAGTAATCGCCTTGCCCCTGTACTGATACGGTAACGATGACTGCTAATGCCAATAATAATCGTCTCATAGCCCTCTTCACTGCAATCTTCTCTATTTCAGATGTTGGTCAAAGTAGTTGGTTATTTTCTGCATCAGGTGTGCACGGTCTTTACCACGAACATTATGCTCATAGCCCGGATATACGAAGTAATCCACCTGCACACCATTGTCCACTGCGTTTTTAAGGAACTTAACTGAGTGTTGCCAAACAACAACGTTGTCGTCAGTGCCGTGTATCATCAGCAGGTTGCCTTTAAGGTTTTTTACTTTATCGAATAGGGCTGAATGCTTATATCCATTTGGATTTTCCTGCGGGGTATCCATGTAGCGCTCGGTGTACATCACCTCATACATGCTCCAATCCAGGACGGGGCCGCCTGCAACTGCAGCTTTAAATACACCCGGGTGGTGCAGCATCAACGACGTGGTCATGAAACCACCGTAGCTCCAGCCATGCACGCCCATACGTTTGCTGTCTACATAAGGTAGTGACTTGAGGTATTCCACGCCTTTCAGCTGGTCATTCATTTCTTTGGTGCCCAGGTTGCGGTGTATAGCCTGCTCAAATGCTGCACCACGGTTGGCGCTACCACGGCCATCCATAGTAAATACGATATAGCCACGCTGCGCCATGTA
>JAJNBR010000169.1 GCA_021156265.1 Flavipsychrobacter sp. | reverse complement strand
ACTCGTAGTAAAAACTAAGGGGGCAATTGAGGTATTTGCTCAGCGTGGTATAGCTCATCGTGAACTGCAGCAGCAGCTTTTCTATCCACTGGTGGTTGGCCAGCTCTATGCGCACTTCAGATACCGGTTCCATAGCCCATTGCATATGGCGCATGAGGTCGTGCTCCGGCACCGCTTTCTGAATTCTTTCTTCTGCGGCGCTTATTTCGTCAATGAACAAAGAATGTTCCAGTGGCTTGCCCTGGTTGTCGCAGGCAGCGAAAGAAACCTGGAGGTGTTTTCGTGCACGTGTAAGCGCCACGTAAAACAGCCTGCGGGCCACCTCTGTTTTATAGCTTTTCTCTGTATCGTCGTCGGTGCTGGTAAGGGTATCGGGAAGCTTGAATTCGTTGGTGCCACCTCGTTTGTTCTCCCAGTAGTTCTTTGTACAGCCTACCAGGAACACATATTCAAACTCGTGTCCTTTTGCACCATGCGCGGTGTAAAAGCGCACACCATTCTCGTTTTGTACTACTTTTTGCAATGGCAGAGAAATGCCTTCGTCCTGCATCTTCTCTATCATCATCAGCAGGTCGGCGACCTTGATGCTGGTATTTTTACCGAAGCACTCCTTCACAAAATCAAAGAAAGTATGCAGCACCTGCATATCCCAGATATGGTCTTTGCCTTTTGCCAGGTGTGCAACAATGCCGCTTTCGTAGATGATCTTTTCGATAAGCAGCGGCAACGGGTGACTAAGCTGTTGCTGCACCCAGTTGTCAATATTTCTACCCAGCCGGCGCAGCGAAGCTGATGATTTCAGGTTGAGTGATTCCAGCAACAGGTCATTTCCTAAAACCAATCGCCAGAAGCCCAGGCTTTTGTCGCGCTGCCTGTTTGTCTGGATGTAAATAGAAAGCAGGGCTATATCAGTGGGGGCAATTTCGTAATAAGGCGCGTGCATCATTTCAAACAGCTTGCTTTCGCCGCTGAAAGGAACTTTGCGCTCGTCTTCGATATACTTCAGCACATTGAGCACTTGCTGTATCAATGGCAGCTCGAGTATATTCACCGGTTTCTTTACCGTGTACGGGATACCCTTGCGTTCCATGAGCGCTATGATATTGTCGGCTTGTTTGTGCTGGGCATATAACACGGCAACATTATTCAGTTCTACCCCTTGCTGTTGCAATTGCTCTACCTGCAATACGATGTCGGCTTCTTCATGCAGAACGTTGGTGTAGCTGACGATTGACGGTGTTACCGTATCGTTGCCGTTCTTAAAACGCTCCGCTGAAGCAACAATGTTTTTATCCAGTTGCAGGTCCTGGAGCTGATAGATCAATCTTTGTTTGTTGTTTTCGATAGTAGCCTTTGCTTTATCGAGAATGGCTTGTGATGAGCGATAGTTTTGTGGCAGCACTACTATCTTGATGCCATCCTGGTATTGACGATAGAAATCAATGATGTTGCGTATACGCGCACCCTGGAATTCATAAATAGACTGGTCGTCGTCGCCCACCACGAAGATGTTCGGGTCTTCCCAAAACTGTGTGAGCATTTGCAGCAGTTCGCTTTGTGCGCCGTTCGTATCCTGGAATTCATCCACCAATATGAACTGGTGACGCTCCTGGTAGCTCTGCAATAAAGCAGCGTTGTTTTTGAACGCATCCAGCACCCAGATGATCATGTCGTTGAAGTCATACCTTCCTGTTGCCTTCATTCGTTCTTCGTACACTTCGAACAGTTCGGCAGCGGCGCAGGTGTCTTTCATCCGCTTCGTTTCTTCATCTATCAGCGCCTGTTTCAGGTCGCCTTTTTTATAGCCTTTACCTGCGCGTTTGTATACATACTCTTCGCGTTCGGGTAAACTATTGAGGTAGATGTCGACCGCGTTGGTGATGTCACCACATCTGACGTTCTCCCGCTTCATGAAATCGAACAGGCGGTTGAGCCGGCTGGCATCGTAATATATATTGCCACTCAGTTTGCGCAACGCGTGGCCCTGTGGCAGCTTCTCCAGTATCTCGTAAAGCAGCTCAGTGCGTTCCAGGTCGGTAATGGGCTGCAAAGAGCGCAGGCTGAAATAACTGCTGTTGCTTTGGATGACGTTATTGCAAAAACCGTGGAACGTGCAGATGTTGACCTTGTGCGCGGCAGTGCCGATCACTTGTACCAGGCGTTTGCGCATGGCATTAGTGGCTTCTTCGGTATAGGTAAGGCAAACTATCTCATTTGGCTGTACCTGTGCCTCGCTGCGCAGCAGGTTGGCGATGCGCATAGAGAGTACTTCGGTTTTACCTGTACCCGGACCGGCAATCACCATCACCGGGCCATAAATAGCTTCTACGGCAGCGCGTTGCTGCTCATTGAGCAAATTGTACCTGCTTAGGAAAACATCTTCGTTGATGACCATTTTCAAATTGCAATAAACTACACGGAAAGAGATATAAAGTTAAATAGAAAAAGCCTGTCATCGACAGGCTTTTTCAGTATGCTGATAAAACTGTTTTATTCCTCAGAGGCTGTATCACCAGCGGCTTTCGTCGTTTCGACGGTGTCGTTACCACCGTCTTCACGCTGCGCTATCTGCTTATTCACTTCGTCCAGCTTTTCGCGCTTATGGGCTATCTTATGCTCGGTTTGTTTAATGAGTTTGGCCAGGTGCTCGCGCAGTTCCTCTGCCTTGCGGCCGGGGGTGATGTTTTCGATGCCATTCTTGAAATCGGCCAGGCGCTCTTCTTCTTCAGCCAGCTCCTCTTCCAGCTTCGCCCGGAAATCATAAGCCTGCCTTGCGCGCGATTCTTTTTCCTGCTCTATGCGGCTCTGGCGGCGTTCGCGGTTGGCATCCTTACGCTCGAAGAATTTCTTGCGGGCATTAAGGAACTGCTCCCATATTTTATTGCTGTGCTCGCGCGGAACCGGGCCTATCTTTTTCCACTCGTCCATCAGCTCGTTCAATTCAGCCGTAGCCTCGCGCCATTGCGTGGAGTTTTGTAAGGCTTCGGCACGTTTCAGCAGGGCCATTTTCTGCGCATAGTTATCGTCGAGGGCAACGCGTACAGTTTCTGTATGGTGCTTTTTGGCCTGGAAGAACTGTTCCTTAGCCGCTATCAGCCTGCCCCACATTTCGTCAGCTTTTTCCAGCGGTACACGACCTATATTCTTCCATTCTTCCATCAGGTCGGTAAACGCCTGAGCGGTTTTACCCCATTCGGTACTGTCCTTCATGCCTTCGGCTCTTTCGAGCAGGGCGAGCTTCAGCGTATAGTTGGCTTCCTGCTCTTGCTGTATCGATTCGAAATGCCCTTTCTTCCTGTCGTAGAAAACATTTTTGGCCGTGATGAAGCGGTTCCAGAGTTCTTCGTTCTTTTCGGGAGTGGTGCGGCCAATCTTTTTCCAGTCTTCCATCAATTGCTTGAAGGCCTCGGTGCTGGCTTTCCACTCTTCTGATGCTGCCAGCTTTTCTGCCTTATCTACCAGCTCGAGTTTCAGGTCGAGGTTGGCCATCATTTCTTTATTTACATCCTCGCTATGCTGCTGCCTGCGTTCGTAGAACTTCGTGCGTGCGGCTTCCAGCCTGTTCCACAGTTCGTCGCTGCGGTGTTTATCTACAGATGGCAGTTTACGCCATTGGTCTACCAGGTCTTTATATGCTTGTGTTGTTTCTTTCCAGTGTTCGCTGCCGGTTAGCTCTTCGGCTTTTTGCACCAGTTCCAGGCGTTGTTTATTGCTTTCTTCAGCCAGGCCGTGAATGGTTTTTCCCATTTCTGCGAGCGGTTGCAGCAACGCGCTGAAATCACCTACAGCATTGGTGTGCTTCAGGTATTCGCGCATGCGTTCCACCTTACCTAACACTTTCAGCTTGTCTTCGGCTGCATCCCATTCGGCTTGCAGCTCATTCATCCGGCCTTCCACTTCAGAAAATTTTTCCGACAGCACTTTGAGCACCATGTTGGCATTTTCTGCGGTAACCGTGGCCACCGTTCGCTCTTCGCCAGGCGCCATGCGTAAAACGAGTTCGCCGTTGTCCTTGATCGAATACATTTCTTTGCCGGGGAATGAAACCTCGTTCCACCACGAAGTCAAAGCGGTTGCCTGGTTGGTTTCCTGTGTCATTATCTCGTCCATTTAGAATAAAGTGACAGTTAAAAAAGCCTGTTATATAAAATTACGACGCATTGCCCTAAGGCGCGCCAAACACTTTCTTTAAGATATCGGTGATCCGCGCCGCCGGGTTAGTCCTGATCTTGTTCTCTTCTTCAGCAATGGTCACGAACAAACCGTTCAACGCACGTTCGGTTACATATGCTACCAGGTCGGTATTCACTTTTTGTCTTGTTGTCGGCAAAGCATTGTACACGCTAAATACATCTGACCAGTATTTGGTAGCATTTACCTGGTTCAGCGAGTTGTTCACTATCGGGCGGAAGGCGTTGGTCAACTCGCCGGTTGTCCGGTTTTTCAGGTAGTTAGTCGCAGCTCCCTGTCCGCCGCGTACGATGGAGATGCCATCGCTTACCGACATGCCCGAAATCGCATTGATAAATATTTGTACCGCTTTACCGGAGGCGTCTTCTGCAGCGCGGTTCATAGACAGTATTGCTTTGTCTACCTGGGCGCCCATGCCTATGCTGCGCAGGGTGTTCTCCACCTTTTTCGCTTCAGGCGGCATCAGTATCTTAATAAGCTGGTTGCCAAAAAAACCGTTCACTGTCGACAGCCTGCCTGACGCATTTTGCGAACCTATCTTCAGCGCTTCCCTCAGGGCGTTAACTGCTTCTCCATTGGTATAGCTACCCCTGTTGCCACCAGTGTTTGCATTATTTATCGCTTTCTGCGCGCCTCTCAGTATATCGCCAAATTGCGCGTTTGCGGCCTGGCTACCTGTCATCAGTACTCCGGCCATTAACATCACCTTCGCCACTTTGTACATAATCACTTATTTATTTTTATGCGTTTCAAATATAATACGAAATCAAAAGCCAGCTTGCTCGCTATTGTCATCGGTTTTTAAATTATTCCTATCTTTTTGAGGAACAGGGCCATTATTTCGGCCCCGGCGGGCGTTGTTGGCGTTTTTCTGCTCCGATTTACCAAATCTGTAGGTAAATGTGACGTTGCCGATACGTGTTTCCCTATCCCTATACGTGGTTTGGTAGTAGGCCGACATGTCGTAAATATTGGTGTACTTCCGGGTATTAAATATGTCTGACACGTTTACGACGAGGGTTGCCCTATTGTTCCACAGGTTTTTACGGATTGCTGCATCGAGCCAATACACTTCTTCCTGGCTGCCCTGCGCTGCCACTTTCGGGGCTTCGTAGTTACCATTCACCTGTAGTGAAAAACCTGCAGGCAAGCGAAGATTCGTATTGAGCTTACCAAACCAACTATAACCGCTATTATTAAGTGTAGGGTCAATATTCGTGCCCGATACCTCGTTTTTGAAAAAATTAGCATTCGCGGTCAGATCCCAGATAGGCAGTATCTGTGTACGGCCGGTTAACTCCAGGCCGTAGGTGGTGCCGTTGTTCAGATTTTGTGGCTGTGACGAACTTGTACCATCGGAGTAGAACGTGCGGTAGCGCTCTATCAGGTTTTGCGTGTACTGGTAATAGACACTGGCCATCAGGTTATGACCGCCTTTTATCTGCCTGTTGTAGCTAAGTTCGGTGTTGTGAATGAACTCCGGTATCAGCGCAGGGTTACCACGGCTGGTGTCCTGTGGATTGGAAACATCCACGTATGGCATCAGCTGCATAAAGTGGGGACGGTTGGTACGACGGGTGTAACTCAGGTGCATCGTCTGCTCTTTAGGCAATTTGTAAGAAACAAATGCGGAAGGGAACAAACCAAGGTAGTCGTTGGTAAACTTATTTCCGTTTAGTGAAAGTGAAGTGCCCTCGTAGGTAGCATACTCCATTCGAAGGCCTGCATTATACGTCCAGTTTTTGAACTGGTCGCTAAAGCTGCTGTACACTGCGTGCACATGCTGACTGTAATTGTAGTTATTCAGCAGCAGTAAGTCTAAGGCTGGCCCGTCGCCTGTATCAATGGTTGGATTGTTGCTGCTGTTGAACCAGTACAGTTGCGATTTCCAGCCGGCATCCAGCTTCCCTGTTTTAGTGATAAACGGTGTTGTAAAATCAGCTTGTGCGTTCAGGCTGCGGTTGCCGCCCTGGCCGGGCGCATTCTGTAACACCGTGTATGGCAGCTTTACATCATTGCTATCAAAATAATCAGTTTGGTACGCCTGTGTGCGTGTCACCCACATCTGTGCATAGGTAAGGTTTGTAGTTAGTTCCTGTCCCGGTTTTACGAACTTATGTTTATAATCGAGCGAAGTTGACGTAGAAAATGGCCCGCCTTCCTGATCAAAAGAACGCCTTTGAGCGGAAGATAAATG
>JAJNBR010000168.1 GCA_021156265.1 Flavipsychrobacter sp. | reverse complement strand
TGAATGAAACAGGCTTTATGCATAATCGTGTGCGTATGATAACTGCCAGCTTTCTCATCAAACACTTGCTGATAGACTGGCGCTGGGGTGAAGCTTATTTTGGTGAGAAGTTATTGGACTACGATCTTGCCGCCAATAATGGCGGCTGGCAATGGGCTGCAGGCTCAGGGTCTGATGCTGCGCCGTATTTCCGGATATTCAATCCGCAGCTGCAAACAGATAAGTTCGACAGGGAGCACAGGTATATTATGCATTGGGTGCCGGAGCTTGAAACTCAAGACTATCCCGAGCCGATAGTCGATCATAAAGCTGCTCGCCAGCGCTGCCTGGAAGAGTATAAACGGGCATTAAATGGATAAGCATACTATGCACCATATTTTTGAAGACTGCGGACTGCAAGTGACGGGTTATGAACCTGTGCATGGCGGAGATATCAATAGCGCATTTTGCCTGAACACGGCTGATGGTAATTATTTTCTCAAAGTGAATGATGCGCAGCCATACCCTGGGATGTTTGAAAAAGAAGCCGATGGACTTACCGCGCTTCGCAATAATTCCGGGCTGATAGTGCCTGCCGTAATAAAAACGGGTACTGTGACGGATCAGCAATACCTGCTGTTGGAATGGCTGGAGAAGGGAAGTTTGCAAGCCGATACCTGGCAACAATTCGGCAGGGAGTTAGCGGCAATGCACCGGCGACCACAGGCTCCATTTGGATGGCATCTGGATAACTACATCGGCAACCTGCCACAGCTAAATATGACGTGTGACACATGGACCGAATTTTTTTTCGAATGCCGCGTATTGCCTTTAGTGAAAAGACTGGCTGACAGAGGAATTTTTAACAAACGGGATGTTCAATACGCTGAGCGGCTCAGAGCGCGCGGAGATTTATTTCCCGAGGAACCGGCTTCTTTATTGCACGGAGATCTATGGAATGGCAATTTCATGATAACAAACAAGGGAAGGGTATCGATATATGATTCTGCCGTGTATTGCGGGCACCGCGAAATGGATATTGGCATGGCGATGTTGTTTGGCGGGTTTAGCACGGGAGATCATTCAGAGATATGGTCAATAAAAAAGCTCCTCCCAAAAAGGAGGAGCTTTATGGTTTAACGACGGAATTACTAATCGTCTACTTCAACCTTTCTTTCGCCGGTCTCACCATCTATCTCGATCTTCACATTGCCTTGTTTTATCTTAATGTCGCCGTCCTCTTCTACTTCTTTCTTGTAAGAGTCGCCGCGCTTTATTTTGTAACTGCCGTTATCTCCACGCTTCACCTTATAGTCTTCGCCATGTTTACGCTTATAGCTGCCTTCACGGTTGTATTTCACCTTATTGTCATCGCCCCTTTTCTCTTTGTAGTCACCGTCCGCGTCTGACTTTACTTTATACTCGTCGCCATATTTTTCTTCGAAGTCACCGTTTTTTTCCAGCTTCAGTTTGTACTCTTCGTCGCCGCTATAAACATACATATTATCCAGTCGAACGATCTCGTTGTTCACGATCTTTCCTGAAGGACCATAGATAGTATCTTTACTTTTGCTGTTCACATATAGCTTTACCGGTTCACCGGTTGTCACGTTTATCATCTCTCCCTTCTCTTCATCACGTTCCAATACAACCTCCTGGCCTGTTGCCAGATCTATATATTTTGCATTGGCGGGTTCACACGCGGTCCATATGGTGGTACCGGCAGCTATTGCCAGTATCCATGTTAAAGCTTTCATATTTTTCACCTTTTTCGTTCTCAATCACTTGCTCAGCAACAACTGTTCAAAAAATGGTGCCAAACACAGCAGCGCGTCCTATAGTGCTGGCAATCACCGCTGATAAATATCAATGTCAAACGAAAGCTGTTTTAAACTACATTTATCGAGTAATTTAATCTCAGAACATGAAGATATCTTTTCACGGCGCCGCTCGCACGGTAACAGGTTCTAAACATTTATTGCATCTCGATAACGGAAAAAAAGTACTGCTGGATTGCGGTATGTTCCAGGGGTTAGGCAAGGATACTATCAGGCTTAATTCGGAGTGGGGGTTTGAGCCTTCCGAGATCGACTATGTGATCATTTCGCACGCGCATATAGACCACATTGGCTTACTGCCCAAGCTGGTGAAGGATGGATACAAAGGCAAGATATTTTGTACGCCACCTACAGCAAGTCTGGCCAAACTTCTGCTCATCGATTCGGCGCATATACAAGAGGCGGATGTGAGGTATTTAAACAAGCAGCGCGAAAAAGAAAATCGTGCGCCTGTTGAGCCGCTGTATACCGAGGTAGATGCGATGAATGTCTTCCCGCTCTTTGAAACGATACCGTACAACGATCGGTTCAAAATAGAACATGGCCTGGAGTTATTGTATACAGACTGTGGTCATATTCTCGGCAGCGCAGCGGTAAACCTGCGCATCAATCATAAAGGCAAAGAAACAACAATTACTTTTAGTGGTGATATTGGACGTTACCGCGACATGATATTAAGATCGCCGGACGAGTTTCCGCAGGCTGATTATGTCATTATGGAATCGACTTATGGAGACAAGCTGCACGACCTGATGACCACTTCTGTGGATAAGTTACATGATGAAATTGTTCGCACTTGTATTGAACAAAAAGGAAAGCTTATTGTGGCCGCCTTTAGTCTTGGTCGAACACAGGAGATACTGTATATGCTAAACAGGCTGGAGCTGGAAAACCGGTTGCCGAAACTGAATTATTATGTGGACAGTCCGTTGTCGGTGAAGATCACAGATGCGGTCAAGCAATACCCCGATCATTTTAACAGGCCGACGCAAAAACTATTACTGAAAGATCAGGATGTTTTCGCGTTCAAAGGACTGAAGTATATAGAAGAAGTAGAAGATTCTATCCATCTCAATACCAGCACCGAACCCTGTATGATCATATCTGCCTCGGGCATGGCTGAAGCTGGCCGTGTTAAGCACCATATTGCGCACAATGTGAGCGAAGCCAGGAATACTATCATGCATTGCGAACCTGCGTCGCTGGGAGCTAAACTAAAACTACAGCCTGCTGAAGTGAGAATATTCGGACGTATGATTCCGGTGAAAGCATCAATAACTGAGATCACGAGCCTGAGCGCTCATGGCGACTATGAAGACATGTCGCAATGGCTGGGGTGCCAGGACCCGCGCGAAGTAAGAAAGTTATTCCTGGTGCATGGTGAATACGATGTACAGGTCAACTTCCGCGAACGATTAATGAAAAAGGGTTTCATGGATGTAGAAATACCATCCTTGCACCAGGTCATCGGCCTTGGATAGCAGGTTAGAAGAAGTGAAAAAGGCCCCGGAGTCCGGGGCTTTTTCTATGCTTGTTTTACCAGTTGTATTTCACCATGTATTTTAATTTCGTCACTCACTACCACCTGTCCTGCTTCAGTAACCGCATTCCAGGTCAGGCCAAACTCCTTGCGGCTTATTTTGCCGGATATAGTAAAGCCTGCTTTCGTTTGCCCATATGGGTCAACCACAATGCCGCCATATTCAACTTTCACGGTTACAGGTTTGATGGTTCCCCGTATAGTTAAGTCACCTTCCAATACATAATCGTCACCTGATCTCTTAAAGCTCTTGCCTTCATACTTTAGCTGCGTGTGCGAAGCGGCGTCAAAAAAATCCGCCGATTTCAGGTGTGTATCGCGCTGTTCGTTATTAGTATCTATCGAATCGATATCGGCTGTAAACAGGATCTTTGAAGCTGTAGTAAAGTCATCCCCATCGGTTTCAACTTCCAGGTCAAATTTCTTGAAATAACCGGTTACCGTTGTGATCATCAGGTGTTTCACTTTAAACTGTATCTCTGAGTGAGCCGGGTCGATCTTCCATGTGGTCTTTTGCATAATCTATTGGTTTTAAAATATTTAATTGTTTTAACAACTATTGTATATACAAAGGTAAGTATGTTTCTTTAATGTGAGTATCGCTTTCGCTTATAGGTTCATAAACTGTATACCATTAAAACAAAAAGAGCTGCTTATTTCTAAGCAGCTCTTTTTATAACGAAAGCTTTAACTTATTGTTTGGTTATTTTGATTGTCTCAGCACGGTTGTCATCTACGTACTTCAGCAGGTAAACCCCTGAAGCAAGATCGCTCATGTCGATAGACGTTTTTGCTGAGGTAATAGACACTTGGCGCAATACCTTTCCGCTAATGTCGGTAACAGTTATCGCTGCATTTCCATCTACCAGTCCGTATACATTTACGTTCAGTGTTCCCTGTACCGGGTTAGGATACGCTTCGACATACGTGTCATTGCCATTTACATTCGATACAGAAACGGGGAAGGTCTTGAACGAAGCCGTACCCCAATCTGAAGTGTTGACAATGCCTACACTATTGCAATGAGAACGCACGTGGATGAAGTAGTCTTTACCATCGTACAGAGCTGATGTCTGAATGCTGGTATACATATACTTAGTACCGATTGCAGGAGGAGTAGGCGATGTAGTTATAGCATACTCATAGTGAGTGGCAGATGGCACCGGTTCCCAATGGGCTACCGCGTGGTCTGTGTTAATATGGCTAACTCCAATATTCGGTGCACGGCACACAAGAGGTGTCAGGAACGAATCAAGACCCCATCCGGACATTTCACCGCCCACGCAGTTGGACCTGATGTGTACGAAGTACCATGTGTTTTCTGTAAGACTGCCTGGCGCTATAGCATCGGTAGGACTAGTAATATTCTTAAGGCCCGTAGTGCTGGTAGGCGCCAGCCTGCTTTGGTCTACAATGTAATCGTAGCTGGTAGCAGATGGCCATGGATCCCATTGAAGACCAGTGCCTGTAGGTGCAAGATTAGGTGTTTTAAAACCAACTGGTGGTTGGCACGGAGGCAGCGTCATGAATGGGTATTGGACCCACATTGAAAAACTTGTAGCAGAGCATTTGTTGCGTACATACAAGTAGTATTGTGTTGAAGGTGTCAAGCCAGTAACAAGGGCTGAACTGCCCGTAGTTGTTGTAAATCCCGTACTAGGTGGAGTAGCAGTTGTAGTGACAACGTAATCCGAACCTACAGAAGGTGTAGGTGGTGTCCAGCTAACGGTAGCCGATTGTGAAGTGATGTTGGAGGCGCCCAGGTTTGTCGGAGCTACGCAAGGCGAAGTAACTGTAAAATCATAATCCTCGGCTTCGCCGTAGGTAGTCTGCGTACAAGGTACGATACCTGCCGATGTTCCACCGTACACCAACCTTACGCGCATGCGCGTGGTACCTACGTTCGCTGTAACAGGTACAGTAAAAGAGCCGGTATAAGTGCCTGATGCAGCTATGCTGAAGTTTGCCACATCTTCACCTACGTCCAGCCAATCCTGGTCCTGGTTCCAGTCAACGAATATTTTAAAGTTCTCGCTGCAGCAAGAGGCGCCGTTTGTAACTGAAAAGTTTACGGTACTTCCCAGGGCTGTAGTATGTCCCTGCGTGTAAGAAGCAGCGCCGGTACCACCGGTACAGCTGGTGGAGTTGTTGATATTGGTAATGCCACCGGTAGTGGTCACATTGCCGATCCACTCAATTCCGCAGCCATAACTATATAGGTTTGTTGTGCAATACTGTGCATTTGCTCCCAACGCTGCAATTACAAGTGCGCAGGTAAGCGAAAGCCTATTTAAAATAGGGTAGAAAAGCTTCATATAATATGTTTTTACAATTTAGACTAATCTAAGTTACCCCATCTTTTAACGTTAAATTTTAAAATCCGATTAAAATATTAATTAAGTTTCAATAAAAGGCTATTTTATAAAATGGGAGCTATGTCGAGCTTTATTTTATTTATTTATAACATAGCGCACACTATGTATATGTTAAAATAATTAACTGTTTGTTGTCCGGTCGCTGCAAATGTTTTCTAAATCGTAATTTTATTGAATGCGGATTTGTTTTTTGCTGGTTTTTATTCTCTTAGTCCCCTCATTATCAAGGGCTCAGATCTACGAGGTGAGTGCCGGTTCGATCAGTTTTAACTCTAATGCGCCAAAGGAACTGATCCATGCATCATCCGATAAGCTGAAGGGTTATATAGACGCGGGGAAAAGAATATTTGCTTTCAAGCTCGAGATCGCAAGCTTCAATGGATTCAATTCTCCGCTGCAGCGTGAACATTTCAATGAGAATTATATGGAGAGTAGTGTCTTTCCTAATGCTGTATATGTAGGAAAGATCATAGAGGACGCTGATATAACAAAGGACGGTGTGTACAAGGTACGCGCTAAGGGCAAGCTAAAGATACACGGCGTGGAGCAGGAGCGCATTATCAATTCGGTAGTGGAGACAAAAGGTGGAAAGATCGAGATAAGGTCTGACTTCATAGTGCCGCTGGCAGAGCATAGTATCAAGATACCGCGCATTGTTTATGAAAAGCTGGCGCATGACATTAATGTAACCGTAAGCGCTACCCTGATGCCTAAAAGCCGCTAACCGCTAATGCGAGCAAGTTTACTGACATTTTTTTTGCTGCTGACCACTATAGTCTCAGCGCAAATACCCTTCATGCAGGAGGCCTCGCTCAACGAGTTGAACACGCCTGTAAAAGTAAACGCCATGGTGACCGATAGCACCGGCTACCATTGGCTGGCCACTGATGCAGGCCTGTATCGTTTTAATGGTCGAAGCTTTACGCTGATGCATGATAGCATCGGCAAACCTGCAACCGCTGTTGCCGTTATGAAAGACGAAGTATACGTCGGTTATAACGATGGTACTATTGGAAAGGCTGACAAGAATAATACGGTAGTGCGCGTGCGTCTGCGCAATACCGCTCCTTCTTCGTCCATCACATTCATGTATTCATTTGGCAACATTCTTTGGATCTGTACCGAAGGTGAAGGCATACTCGCCGTGATCAATCATATTGGCGTCAGGTTCACTTCCAGTTCGGGCTTGTCCGACAATTTTATATACACGCTCGCTCTTTTGCCCGGTAATAAATTACTGGCGGGAACCGATAAAGGCATCAACGAGCTATCTGTTGACAAAGGGAAACTTCGCGTCAGAAATTATACCATGACACAGGGCCTGCCGGATAATATAGTCAGGGTAATACAACCCATTCCCGGATCGCCGTTATACTGGTGTGGTATGCAGCAGGCCGGTCTCGCTCTATTTGACAGCCGCACAAGTAAAATAATTCAGCCGCAAATGACAGAACCCTGGAAATGGGGACAAGTGAATTGTGTGCTTCCGATCGACGAACAGAGGTCGTGGGTGGCTACAGAAGAGGGTTACCTGCTGGAATGCCGGCTTGATAACAACAACCATTTATCGATTGCTTCGTTCGAAGTGCCGGGAAAGAGGATAAAGGCTTTGGTGATAAGTCGTTCAGGAGTGATCAGGGCGGCTACGAATACCGGCGTTACGGTTATCAGCGCCGAATATATGCGGTATGTAGCCGTGCCGCCACCATACAGGATCGGGGATATAGCGGCAATGACCTGCGACAGGCACAATACACTTTGGTTTGCCCTCGGGCGAAAATTGTATAGTATGGCCATCGATTCGGGCCTGCATACCCCGCGCGTTGCAGGGGAGCTACCTGCTAACATCACCTGTTTGTATGCAGATAATGTAAACAGGGTTTGGATAGGCACCTTCGGCAATGGTATGTGGTATCATGATATCAACGGAGGGTTGATAGCCGTAGCGGGAATTCCTCCTCTCGAAAATGAAAGCGTGCTGGACATCACCGGCACCTCCGACCGCCTGTGGGTGGCCGGGCTGAATGGCGTGCAGGAAGTTTTTTACCCGGGCACTTACACAAAAAAAATGGACCTGCTCAGCCAGCACAATAAGAATTCCGGCATCGGCAGCGATTATATCTATCAACTATACACCGACAGGAAGGACCGTGTATGGATGGCTACTGATGGAGCCGGCGTGTGCATGTACAACCAGGGCCAGTATACCAAGTGGGACTCAGCGTCCGGCATGACAAGTAAAGTAGTGTATTCGGTAACCGAGGACGCATTTGGCAATATATGGGCAGCAGCACTCGCAGACGGCCTTTACCGCTTCGACGGTGAAAAATGGCATTCAATGCGCGGTATTGGTGTGCAGGATGCCAATATCTCGACTATAGCTTCAAATGCATCGGGCCAGGTAGTTGTTGTAAATGCTAAGGGATTTGATGTTTGGTATCCGCAAAGCGATCTTTTTCGCAACTATCCCCATAAGATTTTTGGTATAGACAGTACTTCTTCAGTTTTAAAGCTCTCTGCCAGGGATACCAATGGAAATGTATACATTCCTTTTGAGGATGGGTTTGTTGTGTTTAAAAATGTTGACCAGCGCTACAATATCAGGCCTGCTGTGACCATCTCATCAGCCAGTGTTTTTTTTAAACCTGTTGATGCGGGTACGTCCCGCTTCGGTCATGATCAAAACCACATCAGCTTCCGTTTTGAGGGAATAAATTTTGCCAACCCGGAACGATTGCACTATCGTTACAAGTTGGAAGGTTACAATGACAGTTGGGTGGTAACGAGTGACGAGTCGGTGACCTTTCCGCAATTGCCGGATGGTAAGTATATTTTCACGGTACAGGCGTCCTTAAACAACATGTTTCACAGGGCTAGTGAAGCGACTTATTCATTTGCGGTAGCCAAACCTTTCTGGAAGCAAGCGTGGTTTATTATCCTGACTGCATTTTTCATTAGTGGTATTGCGGTTACTTATGTCAGGCTGCGCGAGAAAAATCTGAGAAAAGTGTCATCGTTGCAACGCGAGCGCATGATGTTTGAGTATGAACATTTAAAAAGCCAGGTCAACCCGCATTTCCTGTTCAACAGTCTGAATACGCTTACGAGTCTTATAGAAGAGGATAAGCAATCTGCCGTCGACTATACTACGCATCTTTCCGATCTATACCGGAATATGCTTTCATTCAGAAACAAAGACCTCATTTCTCTGCAGGAAGAATGGGAGATACTGGACAATTACCTGTTCATACAAAAAAGCCGGTTTGGCGAGGCCTTGCGCGTACGTTTCGATGTGCCTCAGCACGTAAAGGAAAACAGCAAAGTAGTGCCACTTGCATTGCAGCTGTTGGTTGAGAATGCCATTAAACACAACATTGTATCCCTGTCAAGACCTTTGGATATTATTATTGAATCTATTGAAAATACACTTGTAGTTAGAAACACATATCAGCCGAAACTCAGTAAAGAGAAGGGGGCGGGCCTGGGTCTTAGCAACATTAAAAAACGTTATGCATTGCTTTCGAAAAAGCATACTAGCTTTGGAATACGGAATAATGAGGTTTGATCAAAATCCTGATGTAGACCTTGTTTTCATGGATATTCATTTGGCAGATGGTTCTGCATTTGACCTGCTAAAGCTGGTCAAAGTGAATGCACCTATCATTTTTACCACAGCCTATGATCAGTATGCATTAGATGCCTTCAAGGCCTCCAGTGTGGGCTATCTTTTGAAGCCGGTAAAAAAAGAAGAACTTAAAACCGCGCTTGAAAAGTTAGATGAGTTTAAAAAGATGTTCAGCCAGGCCGAAGAAAAATTGTTGCAAACGTTTTCCCAACCTGAGTATAAAAAGCGTTTTGTCATACGCTTCGGCGAACATATCAAAACGGTGAATGTTGAAGACATTGCTTACTGTTACAGCGAGAATAAAGCCACTTATGCGCGTACCTTCGAAGGCCGCACCTATCCTATGGATCATAACCTGGATGCGTTGGAGCATATGTTGGATCCGCAAGAGTTTTTTCGCATCAACCGGCAATACTTTATTAACCTGAAGTCGATTGACGAAATGCGGACTTATAGTAAGGCGCGCGTAATAGTGACGCTAAAACCGCCGGTTAAGGAGCAGCCCATAGTAAGCTCTGAACGCGCTGCCGATTTTAAACAATGGCTGGCCGGAGAGCTCTGAGTTTTTTAGATGAAAATATATTAGCATAACAGCAAGGATTTGGCATGTTCATCTTAGCCTTTTCCCGCTTCGTCATAGTACGGTAATTTCATTGGTCACTAACATTTAGTTTTGAAATCAATTCAGATGAAAAAGAAAAAGGGGTCGATCATATTCGTTTTCGTTGGAGTCCTTATGGCAGTTGGTGCTAGTGTTGGTGTTGTGATGTGGAATAAAGCTCCCGAAAAAGTGGAGAGTAGTAAAGGCATTCCAATAACGGCTACTCAATTGTGTAAAGAGTTTGACAGTGACGAAGCGGCGGCCAACCGGAAATATCTGAATAAAGCTCTTGAAGTTACCGGAACAGTGAGCGAGGTGACGAAGAACCAGGATGGTATTCCCGTGGTTCTCGTTCAGGGCGATGATGCATCAATGAATGTGCAGTGTACGATGCGTGAAAGAAACGTAACGCTGGCAGTTGGAAAGCAGGTGACGGTAAAGGGTTTTTGCTCCGGTAATACCATGTTCGACGTGTTATTGACGGACTGTATTGTCAAGTAGAGCGGCGCGAGTTACTCTAAACCTAAACGGATGTAGATAATGAGAAAGGCATTTCTGTTTTTAACGATTGTTGCAGCATGTATTGCAGGAGGATGTAAGCATCAGGAAACTCCCCAGCCGGCCAATACAAACACTCCCGGCACCACGCCTACACCTACACCCAATCCAGCACCTACTCCCAATCCGAATCCAGCCGATACCGGAATTTGCTTTAAGCGCGACATACTGCCTATATTCCTGTCTAATTGTGCCATGAGCGGCTGCCACGATGCCATAAGCAGGCAGGACGGCTTCCAGTTTACGGACTATAACTCGATAATTAACAAAGAGTTTGTGCCGGGTAACGCGAATGGTACGGAACTTTACGAAAAGATAACAGAAGACGATAATGATAAGAGGATGCCACCACCGCCCCGGCCGGCGCTGACGGCAGATCAGGTAACGCTGATACGCCGCTGGATAAACGAGGGGGCTAAAAATACAGATTGCAGCAGTGACTGCGACACCAATAACTTCAAATTTTCTACAGCCGTTAAACCAATCACCGAACAGTACTGCAAAGGTTGCCACAATTCTGCCGCTCCTTCTGCCGGTATTGCGCTGGATAGTTACGATGGGGTGAAGACGGTGGCGTTAAATGGAAGAATGTTGGGGGCGATCAAACATTTAGCTGGATATAAACCGATGCCGCAAGGCGGTAGCAAACTGTCTGATTGCCAGGTGAGACAAGTAGAGAAATGGATAGCCGGCGGGGCTTTGAATAATTAAGAATTGATTGTTGTATTTTTAACTTGAACTCATTGATCACAAAAGCTATTACGAATAATATGAAAAAACTCCTGGTAATATTATCGATGGTTGTATTGGCAGGTTGCTACAACGACAACGAGCAAGACCTTTATCCTGTACCAACGAACCCTACAACACCACCGACCCCTGGTACTGACAGTACAGTATCATTTTCAGCGAAGATAAAACCGATACTGGATTCGAAATGCGCCACTGCGGGTTGTCATGATGCTAACGGTCTTGGTGGCGGCTATAACTTTACCACCTACGCGGGAGTGAAACAAGCGGTTACGAACAATCGATTGCTAGGCGCCATTAAGCATGAGCAAGGCTTTTCGCAAATGCCTAAAGGTATGCCACCGCTTGACGCGGCTACTATCGATCTGTTCACCAAATGGGTAAATCAGGGCGCGCTCAACAATTAGTAAAACAATAAATCAAGAATAAGAACAAAAGCAAGCGTATGAAAAAGATGATGATAGTGGCGGTATTGGTTTGCAGTTCCACTACCCTATTCGCCCAGAAGTATATGACCCGTACCGGGAAAGCTTCTTTTTTTTCGTCTACACCATTAGAGAATATCGAGGCGTTCAATAATGAAGTGGCCGGTGTTGTAGATTCGAAGTCGGGTGATATTGCATTCCAGGTACCCATTAAGAGCTTTAAGTTTGAGAAGGCACTGATGCAGGAGCATTTCAACGAAAACTACATGGAAAGTGATAAATTTCCCAAAGCGGAGTTTAAAGGGAAGGTCGCCGATATCGGTAGCGTGAATTTTTCCAAAGACGGTACGTACAATGTAAAATCTACAGGTAAGCTAACGATACATGGTGTCACACGCGATGTTACATTGCCTGGTACTGTTACCGTGAAAGGTAATACAGCTACCGTCAGCTCAAAATTCAGCGTAAAAACAGCAGATCATAATATTGCCATACCGAAATTGGTAGAAGGAAAGATAGCCAAGCAGATAGAAGTAACGGTGAACAGCATTTTGACACAGAAATAAATATCTTAGCGTCGTTAAACAACAGCTATGCGTCTCAAATCAGCAATTCTACTTACGGCATTGATGGCTATTTCCACCCCATCCGTACTGTTTGCACAGGATGATAAAACAAAGCAACAAAAAGAAGAGAAGGATGGTTCATCTGAAGACCTGATGGATCTGCTGGAGGAGGATGAAGCGGCTGCTGCACCAAAGAAAGAATATGTGACGTCGACGTTTAAGTCGACTCGTATTATTAACGGGCATAGTATAGAAAATACAGCCAAAGGCGTGCTTGACTTTCGCGTCAGTCACCGCTTTGGTCCGGTCAATTCGGGCCTGAAAGATTTCTTTGGCCTCGATGGTGCCAATACAATGATCGGTTTTGACTATGGCGTTACAGACTGGTTGATGGTCGGCCTTAACAGGAGTACCTATCAGAAGGAAGTAGCCGGTTTGGCGAAAATCAAGATCCTGCGCCAGGCGGAAAATAACTCAATGCCTGTCTCTGTAAGTTATATGGGTTCGGTTTCGGCGCAGACTATGCCTGCCCCTGTCCCAACTCCGGTTGTGCAAGGTACAGACACCATTATACCTGAATATTATTTTACCAACAGGCTGTATTTTGTTAACCAGCTTTTGATAGCACATAAGTTCAGCAATATATTGTCGCTGCAATTGATGCCCACACATATTCATTACAATTTAGTTCCTACAAGGGATGAGCCAAACGATGTATATGCGCTTGGTTTGGGCGGCAGAGTGAAATTATCCAACCGTATGTCACTGACGGGCGAATATTACTATCGCTTTACAGAGCTGGAAGGCTATCATAACTCTGTTTCTGTAGGTTTAGATATTGA
>JAJNBR010000167.1 GCA_021156265.1 Flavipsychrobacter sp. | reverse complement strand
CGTTATGCCGGCCTTTTTCATTTATGTTAATACCTACTTTAGGGTGACAGTTCACATGCAACTATTTCGTAAATTTATAGGGAATCAACCTCGCCAGCCATGTTTCAAAAACTATTCCTGTCCATCGCCATGCTGGTGCTTTGCTGCGCAGGCGCCCGGGCCTACGGCGTATACCATAACTGGGACGAAGCTCTGCGCGATAAAAACCAGGTACGGGTTATCAAGATCCGCTTTGCCAGCGATGATGCGATACCCGACATACTCGATAAATTTCCGCACCTCGAGGAGCTTATTTTGAGCAATAACGGCATTTCGTCTTTGCCTCCCTCGCTGTTCCGGTGCAAAAACCTGAAGAAACTTATACTGCTGCGCAACAAACTCGAATCGGTTCCTGAGGAAATTGGGAAACTGGAAAACCTGGAAGAACTTTCCGTTAGCTACAACAAGCTCACTACGCTGCCGGAGAGTATCGGCAACCTGCACAACCTGCAAGAGCTGAGCGCATCGGGTAATGATCTTACCAGCGTACCGGCATCTATCGGCAAGCTATCGAAACTCGAGATACTCCGGCTGTCATTCAATGATCTCACACTGCTGCCCGATGAGGTCGCTGACCTGACGAAATTGGAAATTCTCGATGTAGGCACCAACATGATCGAAGCTTTGCCGAACAACATCGGCAATTTGCGCTCGTTACGCTTCCTGTATATAGGCCGCAACAGGATAAAAGAAATTCCGGAGTCGATAGCAGGTTGCACCAAACTACAGGAGCTGGATGCAGCTTTCTGCGGGGTAATCCGTCTTACCAACGGATTGTCCGATATCCGCCCGCTGGAGAATATATATATCGATAGCCGGACTATCCCTTTCTATCAAAATCCGAGAAATGCCTACAGGCAGAAATTCATAGTAGTAGACGGCAGCTCAAACGTTTACCGTCCATCTCAATAATCAAATACTAATGAAAATGAAAAGGGCCTGCTGATCAGCAGGCCCTTTTCATTTTTTATCAATCTGTTTATGGATATTCTACTCCGGGATATTTGTTGGCATCTACCGACGATATCTTAGAACCATAGAACAGGTTTATCTCCTGGATGATCCTGTTGGCCACCAGTGCATAACCACGCGCTGATGGATGGATACCATCGAGCGAGTAGAATGAACCATTAACTAAGTTGGCTGTATAATTGATACCGTTGTACGGCGTGCCTGGTATGGATACAGACCTGAAATAAGTAAACATATCCACCATAGCGATGTTCTTCGCTTTGCTGGCAGCCCTGATGATATTGTTGTACTCGGTCAGCGTCGCGTTTACTGCAGCAATTTCTTCGAGTGTCAGTATATACTGGCCCGGTATTGGCTTTTTGGTTCCCCAGCCGGCGCATTTTACAGAATCTATCGGCAGCGACAGTAATACCATTTCTCCTTTTACAAGCAGGCGCAGATCCGTTCCATCCAGTATTACAGGATAGTTGGGGCCTTCGTTAAAACGAACGAAGGTCATCGTGTTTGTCGCATTCAACTCGTCAGCCTGTCTGCGGGTCAGGTTAACAACTTGTGCAGGTAAAGCTGTAAAGAAAGGCATTGTAGTAACGTCAGGAATATTCATCGCTACACCCTTCGCACCTTTTTTAATAAGCATCGACAAAACGCTATCGTACGCTGCTGCAAATTCAGTAACGCTCGAGAAAGGCTTCGGAGATTCCTTACCTCCGTTAACTGCGTAGTCCAGCACATCGTTGTTACCGATCCATACCGAGAAGAACGAAGGATTAATGCGTACCACTTCATCGATAGGACGGCCTGAGAATGTTGCAAAAAACCTGCGCGAGAAACGGTTGTTCTCACCGTAACCGGCCTTGATATAATCTACCGCGCGTATGCCCGGTATAGCTGTATTGTTGAAAGGCCCGTTGATAGCTATACTGTTGGAACTGTTGATGGAATCTAACGCACCCGGGTAATCGACAATCCTCAGAGATGCATTCGTATCGCAAGGTCCTTGTCTTACTGCCAGTACTTTCTTGGGAACGGGATACCCGTTATCGCCCGGCAGCAATGGCTGCTTGAACTCGCCACCGCCTACAAGCCCAAACTGCTCGGCAAGCATGTTAGGATAAGAAAAATTCTGACCGGTCTTGGTAAGCGCACCGTCCGAAAATCCTGCGGTAAAGGCATCGCCTACGGCAAGATACCGCTCAAGGCTCAACTGGCCGGCTTCTGGCTTTTCAGGCTCCAGGTTCGGTTTGCATGCGGTCAAACCGCTTGCCGCCAAACAAAAGATATATAGCTTTTTCATTGTCTCTTGGTTGATACTTTAGTTAGAAATCGTAAGAAATGCCGATACCCGGAGCAAATGCTTTTGTTTGGTATCTGCCTTTGAATCCACCTTCGTCGAAGCTGGATTCACGTTGGATAGAGGAAACAAATTCCAGTGCACCCATCACAGTCCACCTTTCAAATGCTTTATAAGTGAGTCCTGCCGACAGGATACCACGGTTAGCATCCGGCAGTTCAGGAGATACATATCCATCACGTACAGGCGAAGGGTCGAAAGCCGCGCCAGCCATAACTGCTATGCGATCGCTTACTGTGTAATGACCGCCTGCACGTAAAGCTATTGTGTTGCGGTAGTTGCGCTCAGAGTTCTGGTCCTGCAACTGAGGAGTATTGTTCTCGTAAGCTATGTTCAAGCTATTAAATGCGCTCCATCCGGTAATGTTGATATCACCTTGAAGCGTCAGGCATTCGTTAACCGCATAGCCAATACCTAAACTGGTAACCATCGGCATAGGCAGGCTGGTGCTGAATGCGGTATAAGGGAATGCGGTTTGCAGCGACGACGGAACGGTGAAAGAGGCGTAACCCCTGTCTACGTCCATCTTCACTTTTGAGCGGAAGTTGAAACCGATCTGAACTTTTTCCGAAGCATTGATGTGCACGCCCGCGTTGAGGCCGAACCCGTGGCCATTGCCTGCCAGTTCAGCACTGCCGTCTACGCCGTTCTCATCTGTTATCGGAAGGGCGCGTCGGAATTCTACACGGCCTGTCGCATATATCAGGCCGATACCGGCTGAAACTATTTCGTTGAACTTGTAGCTCACCGTTGGTTGTATAAAAATGGTGCGCAGATACGACTCCTGCGATACATAACGTCCTCTCCAGTTATCATCCCATTTCACGCCGTTGCCGAAGGGTGTATATATACCTACACCGATGCTTACCGGGCTTCTCCACGATGTGGGACCGCCGGCATAAATGCTAAAGGGAACAAACGTTTGCGATTGAGTTTCGGCTTCGTATGTACCTGTTGGCGACTCAACGTATTTTGACCGGGGCATAACAAAAGCTGCACCGCCATATATCTGCCAATGGTCCATTGCAGTCATCCCGCCGGGGTTGTAAAATATAGTGGACATATCCCAGGGTACTGCTGTACCGCTACCACCCATGGCCATTTGCCTCAGGCCCTGCAGGTTCAACTGGTAACCCGCGCCGAAAGACATGGTCGATGAAAGCGCTAATGTAGTAGCGATCAAAACATGTTTCTTCATAAGAGATGATTTGTAAAATCAGCCATCAAATTACCTCTAATAACCCTAAAAAGCAATAAGGCCGTCTATAAAGGCAAAAAATCACGGAATTTTAGCTGGCAACACCAATGGTGGCAACACTGATAGTAACTCCGGGCACCGTGAGTAAAGCCAGCGCACAGGCCTCGATAGTGGCCCCGGTGGTGAGTACATCGTCGGTTACCAAGAGGTGTTTACCGGCGATTTGCCCGGGTGCCTTAACGGCAAAGGCCTCTTTCATGTTTTCGATGCGCTCCTCGCGGCTTTTCTGGGTCTGGCTTTCGGTATTGCGCACCCGCTCCACCGCACCGGCCAGCACCGGTAAACCGAGAACTTCGCTTATGCCTTCGGCGATATTCCGGCTTTGGTTATAGCCGCGCAGCTTTTGTTTTTCCGGATGCAGCGGCACCGGTACGATCGCGTCTATCGAAGACGCCCATCCGGTTTGCTTCAGATCGTATCCCAGCTGTTTACCCAGGTATACGCCTATATCTTCGCGCTCGTTGTATTTCAATTCGTGCAGCAGGTGTTGCAATAAACCTTCATTGGTAAAATAGGCAAATGAGGTTCCTTTTTGCACAGGCACACGACCCACGAAACGCATGGCGGTTTCGTTTTCGGCAATGTGATGGTAGGCGGTGCGTGGTATATTATATACGTTGCAGGTCAGGCAGAGTATTTCCTCCTCGTCCAGCAGGGACTTGTTACAACCCATGCACAACCGAGGATATACCAGATGGCCCAGGCCTTTGACGATCTGCTGCAGCATGACTAAAATAGCAAGCGGTAAATATCTTCCACCTTATTGGCGGTCTTTATTTCGATCTTGTAATTCTTTTTGTCCAGCCCCTTGGCGTTCACTTTTGGAATGAATATCGCATCCAGTCCCAGCTTATCTGCCTCAGCTATGCGCTGGTCTATACGGTTCACGGCCCTTATCTCTCCCGACAAACCTATCTCACCCACTAAACAAACATTGGATGGCAAGGCTTTGTCTTCGTAAGACGATAACAACGAGCAAACTACTGCAAGTTCCACAGCCGGGTCTTCGATTTTCAATCCGCCGGCTATGTTAACGAATACGTCGCGCGTGCCGAAGTGGAAACCGCCGCGTTTTTCAAGAACGGCCAGCAGCAGTTGCAGCCTGCGCAGATCTATCCCGCTTACCGTTCTTTGCGGTGTACCGTATACGGCTTGAGTTACCAGCGCCTGCACTTCTATCATCAGCGGGCGAAGACCCTCCATGGCAGCAGCAATGGCGATGCCGCTCAGCGGTTCTTCATGTTGCGACAATAGTATCTCCGATGGATTGCTCACGGGCCTCATGCCGTTTGTTACCATTTCATATATACCAAGTTCCGAGGTCGATCCGAACCTGTTTTTGGTGGTGCGTAATATGCGGTAAGCATAATGGCGGTCGCCTTCAAACTGCAGCACGCAATCTACCATATGCTCCAGCACTTTCGGTCCCGCTATCGATCCGTCTTTAGTTATATGACCAATGATGCATACCGGTATGTTGGTGGCTTTGGCAAAACGCTGCAGTTCGGCAGCACACTCCCGCACCTGCGATACGCTACCCCCCGGCGACTCCACAAACGGAGACTCAAGTGTTTGTATCGAGTCGATGATAAGCAGCTGTGGCTGCACTTTCTTTACTTCCTGGAATATAGTGTGTGTATCCGTTGCTGTAAGCAAATACAGGTTATCGTTTTGTATCCCTATACGTTGTGCTCTAAGTTTTATCTGGTTAGCGCTTTCTTCACCCGATACATACATCACACGCAGGTTCTTCCACAGCAGCGCACATTGTAAGAATAATGTAGACTTACCAATACCAGGTTCACCCGCAACAAGCACAACAGAACCGGCAACCAAACCACCACCTAACACACGATTCAATTCTTCGTCGGGTGTTGCTATTCTTTGCTCTTGTGTGGTAACCAGATCAGAAAGCTTGTGTGCTTTCTGCTGCTCTTTCGCGCCATCATTCCATACCGTTTCTATCTTCGTCTTGTTATCACGCTGCACCAATTCTTCAACAAATGAATTCCATGCACCGCACGAAGGACATTTTCCATTCCACTTAGGTGATTCGTAGCCGCATTGTTGACAGAAGTAAGCTGATTTGGTTTTGGGCATAATTGTTTTAAAGATACTCGAAATGAAAAAGAGCCACTGGAAGAATCCGGCGGCTCTTACTTACTAACCCATTAAATTCACAACTTGATACAAATGTAGCAATCCCCCTGCTAGGAAAAAAATGGTTTTGCTAACAAGCTTATATCTTTTTTAAATATTAAAACATACACATATTGTATAAAAAGTCAATTATGTTGACTATCAACACTTATACTTTTAATTATAATATTAAGTCGTGTAAAAAATTAAGATTGCACAGATTATTTAACATAAGATAATATATTATATAAGTAATTATCTAAATTTAAATAACATAATTAATAAATATTATCAAGCCGACTTAACGACTAAACGTATTTTGCGACTGCTTAAATGTTTCATATGAACCAAACAATCGCTCCTTTAGAAAGAAACTTCCTTCCAAAAGATTTTACCGTTACTACATGGGACGTGCTTCGGCCTTATTTCGAAGAGCTGAAAAGCAGGCCGGTTGAAAATAAAGACGCATTAGGCAAATGGTTGTCTGACATCAGCGAGCTGGAGGCTGTGATAAGTGAAGATGCAAGCTGGAGACAAATACGCATGACCTGCGATACTACCAACCAGGATTACGAACAGGCCTTTACTTACTTCTGCCTCGAGATAGAGCCAAAGATGAAGCCCTACTTTTTTGAGCTGAACAAAAAGCTGCTGGCCTCTCCTTTCATAAAAGACCTGGATGAGTCTATGTACTATCCTTACCTGCGCAGTGTAAAAAA
>JAJNBR010000166.1 GCA_021156265.1 Flavipsychrobacter sp. | reverse complement strand
GACAAGGAAACATCCAATGCCTACCTTGCCATAACCGATATTGAAATGTTGAATGCAGAAGGTGATGGCGGATTTTTGATAAATAAAGAGTTGTCTCTTAAGATCACCGGGATCAACCGGGGGCTTAAGAAGCCGGTTAATATCAACCTGTTTTTCAATTCGGAAGACGGGACAAATATCTTTACAACCTGTTCAACACCTCAGTATTTTGGCCCGGGCGAATTTGAAGTCAGGTGTGACATACCTGCAAACTTTATGAATGATAATTCATATTACCTGGACCTGATGGTAGTTGAGAACGGACATGACATCAAGCTGCATGTACGGGATATAATGGTGATAGAAGGGATAGAGCCACCCAGGGAGGCTGGATGGATGGGAAAATTTCCGGGATTCATTAAGCCGCATTTTAATTGGCATATCAATACAATAAATGAGCATGCAGTCTGAGTTCTACATAAAGTTATTTAGCAAGCTACTAACGTCATTGCAAAACAATTTCAATGACAATCATGATAGCTCCAGGTTTGGTAAGGAAGAGGTTGCTGAAGGAGTATCCCTGGTAGCCAGGGTGTATAATTCTAAAGCTATAACCAAACGCTTCCTCAATAAAAGCACTTATAATTCACTGGTTCATCAAACCGACCAGCGCATAAAGGAACTTGCGCCCTATTACGACAGGCTGGCTGGCATGTATGAACTGCTGTGCGACCAGGCTTCGAAAGATCTTTTAATAGACTTAATAGCATACAGGGTACTGGGTAAGAAAAAAATAAAATTGCCGGTGAATAACCCTAACTATTGGCAGAACCTGCAGAAATGCGAAGAGATAGAAGATAAAAGCAGCCCAATAGACGCTAGGCTTTTTTGATCTGACGCCATTAGGGTACGACATAAAGTTTTACTTTAATCCATTGGGCGTGATGATCGATTTTATGCTGGAGCAGTACAGGTACAAATCGTCGGAAAAACTTATTGCTGTCAGGCCCGGCCAGGTCGTTATCGACGCAGGTGGTTGTTGGGGTGATACGGCTTTGTATTTCGCTTCTAAAACCGGTAGTTCAGGCCAGGTATATACTTACGAATTTGTGCCTCATAACCTGGAGATATTTCGGAAGAACATCTCGCTGAATCCACACCTGGCGCCAATCGTAAATATAGTAGAACACCCGGTGTGGGAAAAGGACGGCATTGACATGTACTTTGTTGATAACGGCCCCGGCAGCAAAGTGTCGTTTGACAAGCTGGACGATTATGATGGCGTGGTAAAGACAAAGACCATCGATACGATGGTAAAAGAGCGCAATCTTGAACGGGTGGACTTTATTAAGATGGACATTGAAGGCGCAGAGCCATATGCATTGAAGGGCGCTGAAGAGACGATAAGACGCTTCAGGCCTAACCTGGCTATAGCCATATATCACGGCATGGAGGATTTTGTCAATATTCCGCTTTATATAGAGTCACTGGGACTTGGGTATAGGTTGTATCTTGGCCACTATACCATTCATGCAGAAGAAACTGTAATTTTCGCCACAACTGAATAGCTATGATCAACGTCACCAAACCTTTCCTGCCCGAGTTTAGCGACTACGTTAAATACCTGGAGAGCATCTGGGAACGGGGGTGGCTGACCAATAATGGTCCGTTGGTAAACGACCTTGAGCTAAAACTTAAGGAATTCCTTACGCTGGATCATTTGCTTTATCTCAGTAACGGCACGATAGCCTTGCAAATAGCCATTAAGGCGTTAGACCTGAAAGGTGAGATCATTACCACTCCATTTAGCTACGTGGCCACGACCAGCAGCATTGTGTGGGAGGGCTGCAAACCTGTTTTTGTAGACATAGACAAGAGTACACTTAATATAGACCCGTCCAAGATCAAAGAGAAAATAACTCCTCAGACCTCTGCGATATTGGCCACCCATGTGTATGGCAATCCCTGCGACGTGGAGGCTATTGATCAAATAGCGAAAGAACATGGCCTTAAGGTGATATACGACGGAGCACATTCATTCGGCGTAAAATATAAAGGGAAGAGCATTTTTGAATTTGGGGATATTTCGACAACAAGCTTTCATGCTACCAAGCTGTTTCATACAATAGAGGGTGGCGCTGTTGCAACGAAAGATCCCGCTATATTGAAGAAAATGGCCAGCCTGCGCAATTTTGGTCATAGCGGACCGGAAACATTTGATGGGGTAGGGGTCAATGGAAAAAATTCCGAGTTTCATGCGGCAATGGGCCTGGTAAACCTGCAAAATATTGGGGCCATAATGGACAGCAGGAAAAAGCAGGCACAGGTGTATGACAATGCACTGGCTACACTGCGGGTGCAAAAGCCACAGATACAACGCAATACCGACTGGAACTATTCCTATTACCCGGTGATTTTCGATACGGAAGAACAGTTGTTGAAGGCTGTGGAGGTGCTGAATGCACATTGGATATATCCGCGTCGCTATTTTTATCCCTGCCTGGGAGGGCTTCCTTATGTAGATAAGACAGAACTGCCGGTTACAGAAGATATATGCGCCCGGGTGCTATGTTTACCTATGTACTACCAGTTGAAGAACGAGGATATTGAGTACATATCACGGCTCTTATTGAGAGTGCAAAACCATTGATCATGACGATCGCAATAATGCAGCCGTATATATTTCCATATATCGGCTACTTTCAGCTGATCTACGCCTCTGATGTGTTTGTGTTTTATGATGATGTGAATTACATCAACCGGGGCTGGATAAACAGGAATAGAATACTGAATAACGGTACCGACCAGCTTTTCACTATTCCATGCAAAGACCTTAGTCAGAACAAGCTCATCAACGATATTGATGTGACTGACGAGGCGAAGCCATTGCAAAAGGTCATCGCTACCATTCAAAACGCTTACAGGAAGGCGCCCTATTACAAAGATGTCTTCCCGCTTGTTGAAAGCACAATAGCCGGAAGCCAGGGAATGGCGCTCTCTAAAGTGGCAATAGAAAGTGTTGTTAAGGTATGCAACTACCTGGGGCTACAGAGGGAATTCAAAGTGAGCTCGGAGGCGTATGACAACCGGGAGCTTAAGAAGGCCGACCGCCTGATCGACATTTGCCATAAAGAGAATATCACCAAATATGTAAACGCCCAGGGCGGCAGAGAACTGTACACTAAAGATTATTTTAGTGACAATGGAGTGGAACTCTCTTTTCTCATAGCGAAAAATTATAGTTATTTGCAATTCAAAGAGCCATTCATACCCTTTTTGTCAATAATAGACATACTGATGTTTAATAGCAAAGAGGATATAATGGAGCATATTTTACCATCGTACCATTTAGAATAATTACACAAAATGACATTAGCTGAGATCATTAAGGATTCTTTTTCGCTGAAGGAGCAGGACCAAAACGACAGTGTTGTGCTGAACTCGCTTGAGGAATGGGAATCCATGGCCCATATGCTTTTTATTACGCGCGTTGAGGAGAGCTATGGTATTGAATTCACAGGAGAGGATATTTTGAACATGCAAACCATCGGCGATATAAAAAAGGTGCTTTCTGAGAAAGGTGCTGCTGTAGTATGAACCTTAGCGAACTAAACATACTTATCACCGGCGGTGCTAATGGTATTGGCAAAGCATTGAGTACAAGTCTTGCCGATGCAGTTGCAAATGTGATTGTTATCGACCGGGATCAAAAAGCGCTTGATTTGCTGCGGGAGGAACATCCTGCCATACATGGCTACGCTGCTGACCTGACCGATTATGCAAAATGTGCTGAAGTGACTGAACAAATATTCACGTCATTCGGCAAACTCAATGTACTCGTGAACAACGCAGGCATTATTCACAGCGAGCTGCTGGTAAACCTGCTGTCTCGCGAAAATCCCAGGCACAGCGTCGATAGCTGGCACAAAACGATAGACATTAACCTGAATGCAGTATTCTACCTGACGTCGCATGTTGCAGAACGTATGGTGAAGACGAGGAGTAAAGGTGTTATTATCAATATCAGTTCGATATCGGCTAATGGTAATGCAGGACAATCAGCATATGCTGCTTCGAAAGCTGCTATAAATGCGCTTACAGTAACCTGGAGTAAAGAACTGGGTATGTTCGGCATACGTTGTAATGCGATAGCTCCCGGCTTTTTTGATACCGAATCGACAAGAAAGGCCCTTACCGAAGCAAAGGTGAAAGAATACCAGAAGAGCACGCCAATAGGCAAACTGGGTAAAACCGATGACCTGGTGAATGCTGTGAAATTCATTATTGAAAATGATTTCTACAATGGGGCTATTTTAAACCTGGATGGAGGATTAAAGCTGTAGAGATGAATAGGTATACCTACAATATCGGCTCTTTATTCCCGCAGGTGGCTGACGCCTATGCGAATAAAGTGGCGCTTAAATATCCCGGCGGACGGGAAGTCAGTTTTTCGGAACTTGAAACCTTATCGAATAAGATAGCGCATTGGCTTGCTGAAAAAGGGCTGAAGAAGAACGATGTTGTTGCGATCTTCAACAACAAATCTCCATTAGCATATGCCACCATGCTTGCCAGTCTGAAGCTGGGTGTTGTCTATACTAATCTTGACACCACGTCTCCCTACCAGAGGATAAAAAAGATAGTTGAGCGCTGCAAGCCTATATTGATATTATATGACGTGGTTTTGCCTGAAGTGGCGGATGGCTTGTCCGGTGAACTGCAATATAAGCTAACGGCTTTTGATGAGCAGTTTGAAGCAGCGATCGATACGAAGAGCGATAAACTGCCTGCAACGGTGCCTTCGGTAACAGGTAGCGATCCGGCGTATATCATGTTCACATCCGGGTCTACCGGTTTCCCCAAAGGTGCGGTGATCACACACAGCAACCTGCTGAATTTTATTTCGTGGGGACAGGCGGAGTTTGATGTTCAGCCGACAGATGTGTTTACTAATGTGAATCCCATATACTTCGATAACTCGGTATTTGATTTTTACGTTTCAATATTTTCTGGCGCACAGCTCGTGCCGTTCACAAGCGATATTACTAAGGATCCCTTCCTGTTGGTAAAAGAGCTGGAAAGTACCGGGTGTAACAGCTGGTTCTCTGTGCCATCGTTACTGGTATACTTACTTACTACTAAAGCGCTTTCGGCGGGCAAACTGCCGGCTATGAAACGGTTCATTTTCGGCGGAGAGGGTTTCCCTAAACCGAAACTGAAAAAGCTGTTTGAGCTGTTTAATAACCAGGCGACATTGTTTAACGTGTACGGACCTACTGAATGCACTTGCATTTGTTCTTCGTACGTGGTGACTGAAAATGATTTTTCGGATATGAATAACCTGGCGCCGCTGGGATTTCTTGCGCCTAATTTTGATTACGTGTTGCTCAACGAGAAAGGTCCCGGATTCGGAGAGCTGGGATTGAAAGGTCCTAACGTTGGCGCTGGATATTATAACGATCCAGAACGCACTTCCGCATCGTTTATTCAAAATCCGCACAATACTGACTACAACGAAGTGATCTATAAAACCGGTGACCTGGTGCAGGTAGACGAGAAAGGACACCTGCATTTTAAAGGCCGTGCTGATAACCAAATAAAACACATGGGTTACCGGATAGAACTGGAAGAAATCGAATCGATCTTAAGTACCCTAAAATATGTGGACGAAACCGCCGTGATCTATGAAAAGCTGGGCGAGGGTCTTGGGCAGATTGTGGCGTTTGTGTCTGTATCGGGTAATGAGGAAGTGGCTGAGGTGATGGGCGAATTGAAAGGCCTGTTGCCGGATTATATGCTGCCAAAGAAATTGTTCATCCTTGAGGCGTTGCCGAAGAATCAGAACGGGAAGATAGATAGAGTAGCGCTCAAGGAAAAAAAACACCTCGTATGAAAGACATCATCATTTTCGGAATAGGTAAGATAGCTGATGTTATTCAGTTCTATATGCGCGAGGAAAGCGGTTTGCCTGTTAAAGCATTTACTGTTGACCATGCTTATATTAAGGAGCCATCTTTTAATGGTCTGCCTGTTGACGCATTTGAGAATATCGAAGAAAAATATCCTCCTGAGAAATATTCTATGTTTGTTGCAGTGGGTTATCATAACTTAAATGAAGTGCGCGCAGCAAAGATCAAAGAAGCCGAAGCAAAAGGTTACGAGATCATATCTTACGTGCACCCTCAATCATCGGTGCCCAAAGACCTGGTGTATGGAAAGAATTGCTTTATCATGAATAATGTATGCATTCATCCGCGGGTAAAGCTGGGTGATGATGTGTTTGTATGGAGCGGTGCTATGATAGGCCACCACAGCACGATAGGCGATCATTGCTGGTTTACTTCTGCTGCCAACATATCGGGCAATGTGACGATCGGGAATAACTGCTTCTTTGCAGTAAATGCCACTGTGGCACACAGTGTTACCATTGGTAACGAAGCGTTCATTGGTGCGAACGTACTGTTAACCAAAAATCTTGAGGATGGTAAGGTGGTAATAGCTGAAAGCGATAAGGCAATAAAGCTCAACTCAAAGCAGTTTTTGAAATTCTCAAACTTTTCGAATTTATGATGACGTGGGAGAAAATTGCTTTTGTTGATAATGTCGTACCACAAATCGGGTGGTCGAAATCACATGCGCAAGTTCCCACACTGTTGTTGAAAGAAGACCGCCTGAGGGTTTACTTTGCTACAAGACCGCAGCAAGATCAGACCCTGACCACATTTTGCGACCTCAGCCTGGATGACCTCTCGAAGGTGATCTGTGTTCACGACAAACCCATACTTGAACTAGGCACACCAGGTACTTTTGACCAGCACGGCATCATGCCAAGTGCAGTGGTAGAGAAAGATGGATTGGTCTATTTGTACTATAGCGGCTGGTGCAGGGCAACAGGCGTTCCCTACAATAACTTTACAGGGCTGGCCATAAGCGAAGACGGAGGTATGACCTTCAAAAAGAAGTTTTATGGGCCAATAATAGACAGAACACCTCATGAACTCTATTCTGCTACCTCCCCCGAGGTGTTTGTAGATGACAAATGGCATATGTTTTACTGCTCAGGTACTAATTGGCATAATATAGACGGCAAGCTAGAGCACACATACGATATTAAGTATGCTTGCTCAGAGGATGGCTTAAGCTGGGATCAGACAGGACGAGTTATTGTTGATCAGGTTAACGAATACGAGGCGATCACAAAGCCGGCGGTAATCCGTTTTGATGGCAGTTATCACATGTGGTATTGTTTCCGGGGTAGCAAGGACTTTAGGGCGGGGAATGAAGCGTACCGGATCGGCTATGCGTCGTCGGATGATTTACTGGAGTGGCAACGAAAAGATGAACTGGCAGGTATTTCGGT
>JAJNBR010000165.1 GCA_021156265.1 Flavipsychrobacter sp. | reverse complement strand
GAGTCTTGATGCCACCACCCACAAATAAAGGAATTTGTGTATGCGAAGCTACCTTTTGTATCATCTCCTCGGAGATGGGATTTTTGGCGCCGCTGCCGGAGTCCATATATAATATATGCTTCCCTTGCATTTCGCCCGCCCATGCAGTGCAGAGGGCTATTTCGGGCTTGTTGGCTGGCAGGGGAGCCGAGTTGCTCATATAAGACACGGTTGTTGCGGCTCCGCCATCAACTACCATATAACCGGTCGAGATCACTTCGAGTCCGCTGGCTTTTACTACGGGGGCAGACACCACGTGCTGGCCAATGAGCAGTTCGGGATTGCGGCCGGAGATGAGCGAGAGGTACAGGAGGGCGTCGGCATAAGGAGTAACCTGCGCCGGGCTACCTGGGAAAAGTATCACCGGTATCTGGCTCTCGGCTTTGAAGCGCTGTATGCAGGCATCAAGTTCATGGGAGAGCAACAGGCTGCCGCCCATCAGCAAGTAGTCTACGCCGGCATCGTTACATAATTCGGCAAGGTACTTAACGTCGGACGGGGAGATCTTATCGGGGTCTACCAAAACGGCAAAACCTGAATTTCCCTGTTGTTTCCTGATGAGCAGATCCTGGTAAATTTTTCCTGTGGCCATATATCCCTATCTATCACTTACAAAAATGAGTAAATAATTGCGTTTATGCCAAAAAAACTACGCATTTATTTGCCTTGTTTTAATAAGTCGCGGATTTCCATCAGCAATTTGTCAGTAGAGCTGGGTCCCAGCGGGGCAGTTTCCACCCGTTCTTTTTTCATCCGGTTGATGGCTTTGATAGCCAGGAAGATGAAAAAGGCGATGATCATGAAGTCGACAACCGTTTGCAAAAAATGGCCCCAGGCAAATACATTGGCGCCGGCGGCCTTTGCCTGTTCCAGCGACGAATAGATGACGCCTTCCTTGCCCTTGCCCGGTGAGAGTACGACAAACTTGTCAGCTACATTCATATCGCTGCGGGTAGCTGCCGCCACCAGCGGCATGATCACGTCATCGACAAGAGCGATGACGATTCGGCCGAATGCGCCGCCGATGATAACACCCACCGCAAGGTCGATGACGTTGCCCTTCATGGCGAACTGCCGAAATTCCTGCCAGAAACCCATAGTTGTGATTTTGTATAAATCTAAAGAAAACTTTTCCGGAATAAGAAGCACGGAAGCGGAAAATGCTGGCGTCGAGGCGATTACTGGTGACGCTGTGCGACATTCCAATTAGTTTTTTTGATAGCGCCCATAGAAACAATAGATACTGAGGAAACGATTTTTGTAGAAAATGTTTCCATAGTTTTGCGTCCGAATTATGGAACCCCTTATAAAAATACTCAGTGCGTCCGCCGAGCTGTTCCGCCAATACGGCTTCAAGGCGATCACGATGGACGACATAGCGCGCCGGGCGGGTATTTCGAAAAAAACGCTCTACCAGCACTTTGCCAACAAGCACGAAGTGGTTAATGAATCGGTTACCTGGTATAAATGCAAAGTGACCGAGGGCTGCCAGGCCGCGATAGACGCTTCGGAGAATGCCATAGATGCCTTGTTGCGCACGCAGATGCTGCTTGACCAGACCTATAAACAGATGAACCCGATGGCGCTTCACGAGATGCAACGATTTTTTCCCGAAGCTTATGAGCTGTTTCGCAACAAGCTGATGGAAGATGACGTGAAAATGGTGAGGGAGAATATAGAACAGGGCATAAAAGAAGGATTATACAGGGAGGGGATCAATGCTGACTTCCTGGCACGTTACCGGCTTGAAACTTCACTGATCATGTTTCAGCCCAACCTGCTGGTGAACGAGCGTTACGACCTGATGTTTGTTACCCACGAGATCTGCGAACACTTCCTGTACGGTATCATGACCACTAAAGGAGAAAAATACTATCACAAATACAAAGACAAATACTTAAAGCAAGTTTCAAAATGAGACGTCTCTTTTTATCATTAATCACACTAGTACCGCTTATAAGTCTTGCCCAGCCCAGGCCGCTGAGCATGGAAGATGCGATGAATTATGCTGTTAAGAACAACATAATAGCCAGGAATGCCCGTATAGATGTCCTGATACAGGATGCCAGGAATGCTGAGGTCACAGGTCTTGCCTTGCCGCATATATCGGCTGAAGGGCAGTACTCGGATTACCTGAACCCGATGAAATCGTTTGTCCCGGGCGAATTCATAGGCCAGCCAGGCAGGTTCGTTCCGGTGCAGTTCACACCTAAATATAATATTACCGCCGGCGGAACCGCTTCGCAGTTACTATTTGACGGTAGTGTAATGGTAGCGCTCCAGGCTCGTGAGGCCATCATGAAACTGATGGAGCAAAACGCGCAGCTCACCGAGGAAAATATCAGGTTCGAAGTGCAACGCGCTTACTATGGATTTGTTATTGCCAATCGTCAATACGATATCCTCAAAGCATCATTGGCTAACGCCCGCTCGGTGCTTTCCGATATAACCGAGCTGCGTAATGCCGGCTTTGCAGAAAAAATAGACGTAGACCGAACTATGCTTCAGGTAAACAACCTGGCTACCGACAGTATCAGAATTGGGAGCCTCATGACGCTGAGTGAACAATTGTTGAAGTTCAGGATGGGTATGGAAATAGACCAGCCTATAGTGCTGACAGATACCATGGTTGAGGAAACCGTCAATGAAGCAAGAACGACACTCGGAGGCGATGTGGACTACGGCAACCGGACTGAGTTCAGCTTAGCACAGTCGCAACTAAAACTAAACAGATACGATCTTAAACGACATAAGTTTTCAGGCCTGCCCACGCTGGCAGCATTTGCAAGTGCAGGTTATAACTTTTCTACTAATGAATTCAATGACGTGTTCCAGTTCAGGGAATATTATCAGTTTAATTCGTTGTGGGGTCTGCGTTTATCCTTTCCGATATTCGATGGTTTGCAGCGTCGCAACAGGGTGAAGCAGGCAGAGTTTGCAGTTAAAAAATCGGAGAACGATATAGAAAACCTAAAACTGGGGATCGATTTTGAGGCTGCCCAGGCAAAGACCTCGCTGCGCAACTCGTTGCTGGCCCTGGAAAGCCAAAAGAAAAACATGGAGCTGGGCAATACCGTTCTTGACCTTGCGAGGAGAAAATACAAAGAAGGTGTAGGCAGCAATATCGAAGTAACACAAGCGCAGTCTGAGCTGCTGCAGGCACAGAATAATTATTTCGCCGCGCTGCTTACAGTAATGAACGCGCAAACAGAACTGAAAAAAGCTCTTGGTCAGTACAAATAATATTCAACTTAACTAACAACATTATATAAAACACATAGCATGAAACGCTCCGTTTATTTAATACTAGCAACCATCATACTCGCCTCATGCGGTGAGAAAACAGTTAATAAAACTGAAGAGCTCACTAAGCTGAAAAAAGAACGTGCTGAGCTCGATAAAAAAATCGCTGTACTTGAAGGTGATGTGGCGAAAACACAACCCGCAAAAGGAACGCCTATTTCGGTAATGACCGTGACACGGGGACAGTTTGATGCTTACATAGATGTGCAGGGACAGGTGACCGGCGATCAAAACGTACTGGCCAGTTCGCAAGCCGCGGGTGTTGTTAAAAGCGTACTGGTGCGTCCGGGCCAGCGCGTTGGTAAAGGTCAAACCCTGGCCATACTCGACGCCGCAGTTTTAGAACAACAGATACAGGCACTTGATCCGCAGCTGAACCTGGCCCGGGCATTGTATGAAAAACAGCAGAAGCTGTGGGCTCAAAACATCGGTACCGAAGTTCAATTGCTGTCGGCTAAAGCACAGTATGAGGCTACTGCAAAACAAAAAGCAGCCATGCAGGCACAACGTGCTATGTATACAATCAAATCACCTATCAATGGTACGGTAGATGCGGTCGACATTAAAGCCGGAGACAATATTATGCCGGGTTTTGGCGGTATCAAGGTTGTGAACCTGGCTGCGCTGAAGGCAACAGCATCGCTGGGGGAAAACTACCTGGGTAAAGTAAAGCAAGGAAATCCTGTTAAGTTGGTATTTGCCGAATCAGGTGACACTATTAATACTAAACTGAGCTATGTAGCCAAAGCGATCGACCCGGTTTCACGTGCGTTCCAGGTAGAAGTGAACCTGGGTAGCAACAAAAATCTGAGTCCAAACATGAGCTGCCGTATGCAGATAGCCAATTATCAGAACGAGGCAGCTATTTCTATACCGGTGCGTGTGATACAAAAAACACCTGAAGGCGACCTTGTTTATATCGTTGACGGCAATAAAGCCAAGATCGTACGCGTAACTACAGGCCGCACCTCTGATGGCATGATTGAAATAGTTAGCGGGTTGAAAGACGGTGATGTGGTTATCACGGAAGGTTTTGAGAACCTCGACAATGGCGAAACGGTAACATTGTAGTAAGTATCACCAAGTAAAACGTTTTTATGAAAGATAAATTCAAAGAGTTTAAACCATCCAGCTGGGCGATAGACAATCGCACGGCGATATATATACTCACGATCATTATTACGCTGGCGGGATTGATGACCTATATCAACCTGCCGAAGGAGCAATTCCCGGAGATTAAGATGCCACAGATCATCGTGCAGACCTTCAATCCTGGTACATCTCCTGAGAACATGGAAAACCTGGTAACCAAACCCATCGAAAAAGAGGTCAAGAACCTTACGGGGGTTAAAAAAGTTACCAGTAACTCGTTCCAGGATTTCTCTGTGGTGATCGTTGAGTTCAATACCGATGTTGAAGTAGACAAGGCAAAACAGGATGTTAAAGACGCGGTAGATAAAGCCCGTCCCGAACTGCCGCAGAATATGCCTAACGAACCGGAAGTGAAAGATATTGACCTATCGGAAATGCCGATATTATATGTGAATATTTCAGGCAACTATGATTTGAACAGGCTGAAGAAGTATGCAGACAATGTGCAGGATGAAATTGAAGAACTGAAGGAAGTAAAGCGTGTAGATATGGTGGGAGCATTGGAGCGCGAGATACAGATAAATGTGGACATGTATAAAATGGCCGCTGCAGGCTTCACTTTCGGCGACATCAAAAACGCGGTCGCATACGAAAATATCTCTTCTACACCCGGTCTTGTGTCGATGAACAACCAGAAGCGAATCCTGAGTATCCGCAACGAGTTCAAATCGGCCGACCAGATAGGCAACTTGATAGTAAAAAACCAGTATGGCAAAGCGCTATATATACGTGACCTGGCCGAAGTAACCGATAACTTTGAAGAACAGGAGAGCTATGCACGTCTTGACGGAAAGAATGTGATCACGCTCAACGTAATCAAAGCCAAAGGAGAGAATCTGATCGAAGCTTCGGACAAGATTGTAGCACTGATGGACAAGATGCAGAAAGAAGAACTGCCGAAAGACCTGAGCATTGTGATAACCGGCGACCAGAGCGACCAGACACGTACTACTGTACATGACCTGATCAATACCATCATCATCGGCTTTATACTGGTTACTGTGATCCTGATGTTTTTTATGGGCGTGACCAACGCCTTGTTTGTTGCAATGTCAGTTCCCCTTTCCTGTGCTATAGCGTTCCTGTTTATGCCCACAATCGGCTTTACGCTTAACATGATCGTCCTGTTCTCGTTCCTGCTGGCCTTGGGTATCGTGGTGGACGATGCGATCGTCGTGATAGAGAACACGCACCGCATATACGACAATGGTAAGATGCCGATTAAGAAAGCTGCAAAACTTGCTACGGGAGAGGTGTTTCTGCCTGTACTGTCAGGTACAGTTACTACGCTGGTGCCATTCATTCCCCTGGCTTTCTGGAGTGGTGTGATAGGTGAGTTCATGTTCTTCCTTCCGGTAACGCTGATCATTACCCTTCTCGCATCGCTGCTGGTGGCCTATATCATCAACCCGGTATTTGCTGTTGATTTTATGAAGCCGCATGATCACAGTGCTGTTGCGAAAAAAACAAGGTGGACAAAACGCGATAAAGTAACCATGATCATTTTCCTTTCGCTGGCAGCAATATGCTACCTGGCGCAGGCATGGGGCATGGGTAACTTCATCCTGTTCATCTACGGCTTTGTGCTGCTGGAAAAATATGTGTTCCGCAAATGGATACACACTTTCCAGAACAAAACATGGCCGGCCTTTCAGGACTGGTATACAAAATGGCTGAAGCGCGCGCTTGCCAGACCTTGGGCAACCATGGGTATTGCCGGCGGCATCTTCGTATTCGCTGTTGTGCTGATGGGCGTGCGGAGTCCTAACGTAGTATTCTTCCCCGAGGCCGAGCCGAACTTTGTATACGTGTACCTGAACATGCCGGTAGGTACTGACCAGGCTTATACCAATCGGTAAGAAAAACCCGATCGTTAAATCGGTGATTTCGAATGTAACGGTAGGTGCGGTTGACCCCACTAGCGGCGAGGTAGGTAATTTCCCCAACAAGGGTCGTATCACGGTAGCATTCGTGAAATTTGCGGAACGTAATGGCGAATCGACGACTAAATACCTGGAGAAGGTACGTGCTGCTGTAAAAGGCGTACCTGGTGCTGAAGTGACTGTAGACAAAGAGCAGGGCGGTCCGCCATTGCCAAAGCCGATCGTAGTTGAAATAACAGGTGATAACCTTGACTCACTCATCGCTACTTCCGATCGTGTGAAAAAATACATCGAGAGTAAGAACGTAGCCGGTGTGGAAGAACTGCGTAGCGACTTCCAGGCTAACAAACCTGAGATCGTGTTTGACCTTGACCGCGAGCGCATGAACAGCGAAGGTATCTCGACAGGACAAGTGGTGATGAACCTGCGCACTGCCGTATTCGGTGAAGAGATATCACGTTTCCGCGATGCGAACGATGATTACCCCATAACGTTGCGCCTGCAGAAAGACCAGCGGGAGAATATCGAGGCCGTGCGGAACATGCCAATGGTATTCCGTGATATGGGAATGGGTGGTGTAGTGCGCGAGGTGCCGGTTAGCTCGTTTGCCAACATCTACTACGATAACACTTATGGCGGTATCAAACGCCTCGACCAAAAACGTATCATCACGCTTTCCTCGAATGTGCTGACAGGTTTTAACCCGAATGAAGTGGTGGCTGCCATACAAGAGGAGCTGAATAACTATAATACACCTGCAGGTATTAACATTCGCATGGGTGGTCAGCAGGAAGAGCAGGCAGAAACAGGAGCTTTCCTCGGTAATGCGATGCTGATCTCTATGGGATTGATCTTCCTGATACTCATTATGCAATTCAACTCATTCAGCCGCACGGTCATTATTATGAGTGAGATATTGTTCAGCATCTTCGGTGTGTTCCTGGGTGTGGGTATTTTCAAAAACGATTTTTCAATCGTGATGAGTGGTATCGGTATCGTGGCCCTGGCCGGTATCGTGGTACGAAACGGTATCTTGCTGGTAGAGTTCATGGATCTGATGCTATCGCAAGGCATGAGTAACTACGATGCCATAGTAGAAGCAGGGCGTACGCGTATGACGCCGGTATTACTTACAGCTACTGCAGCGATACTTGGTTTGATACCACTGGGCGTTGGCCTGAACATGGACTTTGCTGCACTATTTAGCGAGTTTAACCCGCACCTGTACTTCGGTGGTGACAGTGTAGCCTTCTGGGGACCTCTGGCATGGACCATGATCTATGGTCTGAGCTTTGCTACTTTCCTTACGCTGATCATTGTTCCGGTAATGTGCCTGCTGGCATTCAGGGCCAAAGACTGGGTGAGCAACAAAAGGCAACAGATAGCGGCGAGCCTGGCTGAGAACCCCGGAACAACGGGCAATACAACTTCTGCTACAACGAAGGTTTATACAGAACAAGAATAGGACATAGACATATAGGCTGGCAAAAAGAAAAAGCCGTCCCGATTATTCGGGACGGCTTTTATTATTTAAAAGAAATTTTAAACAGCTTGTGCCTTCAACACACCCAACTCTTTACCAATCTTGGTAAAGGCAGCGATTGCCTTATCGAGATGTTGACGATCATGTGCAGCCGATATCTGCACGCGGATACGTGCCTGTCCTTTGGGTACTACAGGGTAGAAGAAACCGATCACATAAATGCCTTCATCCAGCAGCCTGGCGGCAAATTGTTGTGCCAGCGGTGCATCATACAGCATGATAGGTGCGATGGCATGCGTTCCTGGTTTTATATCGAAACCAGCTTCCGTCATTTTGCTGCGGAAGTAAGTGGTATTCTCTTCCAGTTTGTCGCGCAGGGTTGTTGTTTCACTCAGCATATCCAGCACGGCAATAGAAGCGCCTACAACAGCAGGAGCCACCGTGTTAGAGAACAGGTAAGGACGGCTGCGCTGGCGCAGCATCTCGATGATCTCTTTACGTCCGCTGGTAAAACCGCCTGATGCACCACCCAGGGCTTTACCCAATGTGCCGGTGATGATATCGATACGGTCCATTACGCCGCACAGTTCGTGTACACCACGGCCTGTTTTGCCCATAAAGCCCGATGAGTGGCTTTCGTCTATCATGACCAATGCGTCGTATTTATCGGCCAGGTCGCAGATCTTATCTAGTTGTGCTATCGTACCATCCATCGAGAATACCGAATCGGTAACGATGATACGCGTACGTGCATCCATATTGGCCTGCAGCTGTGCTTCCAGGTCGGCCATATCGTTGTGCTTGTAGCGGGCGCGGCGAGATTTGGTCAGGCGCACACCATCGATGATCGAAGCATGGTTGAGCTCATCTGATATAATGGCGTCATTTTCGCCCAATAGCGGCTCGAAAACACCACCATTGGCATCGAAGCAGGCAACGTATAAAATAGTGTCCTCAGCGCCCAGGAATTTGGCCAGTTTAGCCTCAAGTTCTTTATGTATATCCTGCGTACCGCAGATAAAACGTACAGAGCTCATGCCGTAGCCGCGCTCATCTATAGTTTTGTGGGCAGCTTCTATCACCTTAGGGTTAGAGGAAAGGCCGAGGTAGTTGTTGGCGCAAAAGTTCAGCACTTTCCTGCCATTTACCACAATCTCAGCGCCTTGCTCTGATTCAATGATACGTTCCTGTTTGTATAATCCTGCGTCTTTTATCTCCTGCAGTTCCTGCTGCAGGCGGCTGTAAAATGATGGACTCGACATATTCCTGTTTTGAAGGCAAATTAACTAATAATTGCGCAAAGCCTCAATTTATCGGGGCTCAGCGAGTTAGGGAAACGGATGAGCAGACCGGCGCATTACATATCCTAAATAATTCCCAAAATATTCAGTTTCACCATCATGCGATGGCGTGGTTATTATCTTTACTCCCGTTGTATGAGACAGTGGTTAACCATATTATTGATAATAGCCGGGTTCGCGGTAAATGCCCAAACTATGAGCGGGATAATTGCCGATGCGCAAACCGGTTTGCCAATGTATGGTGTGACCATCGTGAACATGAGCACGCAACAGTCGACTTATAGCGATGAAGACGGACAATATTCTATATCGGCCCACACGGGCGACGATGTGGCGTTTTCCTTCATAGGTTATAAAGACACAAAACGCAGCATGCCGCCGAGCACAGGGACAGTTACCTACCGTGTCGAGCTGGCGCCGTCTAAGGTGCAGCTGGGCGAGATCGTGGTCCGGCCAGATTACACGCCTTACCAGATAGACTCGATACGCAGGCGCAGTACCTACCAGCGGACACTGGCAAGGGAAAAGTCAAATTTTAATAGCCCTGTATCCATGCTGGCTGAAAAAGTAGGTGGAAAGAGCAAGCAGCTCTACAAGTTCCAGAAGAACTTTGTGAAATGGGAGAACGAACGTTTTGTCGACTCCCGCTATACGCCGGAGATAGTAACTAAGCTTACAGGGCTGACCGGTGATAACCTGGGGCAGTTCATGGTAGCCTACCCGATACCGTATGATTATGCACGCGCCGCCACCGATATGGAGTTGGCGATGTGGATACGTAGCAATTACAGGCAGTGGTCAGGGCGGCCGGAGCAACACCTGACAAACAAAGAGCATGAAATACCACCTGTCGCTGGTTTTGCTGATGATAACTAATGCGGCAATCGCCCAGGATACTACCATTCATAAATTACAGCAAGTAGAGGTGCTTTCCGAACTAGGTCGGTATAAGCGCGATTCTGCATTTATGGATACCGTCTACCGCAAAGCATTTGAGGATGCAAACAGCAAGGTGGTGGTCAAACTGAACAATGGCCTTGTATTCGAGAACTTGCCGAGCGAATTTGCTAAATGGGTGACCGGACGCAAGAAAAAAGAAAAGAAATTTCTGCATATGTACCAGGCTATGCAAAGCGAGAA
>JAJNBR010000164.1 GCA_021156265.1 Flavipsychrobacter sp. | reverse complement strand
GGTACTGATGTCTTTTAACGCACAATTCAAACCCGCTGCTGCATTAAAAAAGCGTGAGCCGTCCACGTGCAGGTAAAGGTCATTTGCATGTGCAAGGTCTGCAATGGCTTTTATTTCTGCCGGTTTGTATACAGTGCCGTATTCAGTGCTCTGTGTTATCGAGAGCAGTTTGGTTTGCGCATAGTGCACATCGCCTTTGCGCACCAGGCGTTGTTGTATCACATCGGGCGTCAGCTTGCCTTCGTCGTTGGCAGGCAGGGGAAAAAAGCGACAGCCGGTGAATGTCTCCGGTGCTGAAGACTCATCGCAATAGATATGAGAAATGTCTGCACATAGCACAGCGTTGTACGACATGGTGGCGCTGCTGATGCTGAGCACATTCGCCCCCGTACCGTTGAATACGAAATACACATCCACGTCTCCACCAAATACGTCTCTGAAAAGCTTCACCGTCCGCGCGGTAATATCATCAGCCCCGTAAGAACGGGCGTGTTCGCTATTGGCGCGCTGCAATGCATCCATTACCTCGGGCAATACACCCGCATAGTTATCGCTGGCAAAACTTTTCATTGAAATGTATGTGTGTAAATTAGTCTTCGTCTATCTCGTTGATGGTGAGCTTTACGCGTTGTATGCGCATGCGCTCTATCTGCAGCACGGTAAAATCGAACTGCTCATAACTCACGGTCTCGTTCACAGCAGGGAATTTACCGGAGATCTCCAGTATCAGACCTGCCAGCGAATCGCTTTCGCCGCGCACCATGTCGAAGGTGTCAGACGGTTCGCCTATCAGGCGGCATACGTCGTTTGTGAGGGTTTTTCCTTCTATAATGAAGTTGTGGTCGTCGATCTTTTTGAAGTGAAGGTCTTCTTCGTCAAACTCATCCTTGATATCACCAATGATCTCCTCCATGATATCTTCCAAAGTAACTATACCGGAAGTGCCGCCAAACTCGTCGACCACTACGGCAAAATGTATGCGCTTCTGCTGGAATTCTTTCAGCAGGTCTTCGATCAGTTTGCCTTCGTGAATGAAGTATGCCGGACGCAGCAGCGTGTGCCATTCAAATTCATCCAGCTCCGAATAAGGCAGCAGGTCTTTGGTATGAATGATACCGGCCACTTTGTCCAGGCTTTCCTTGTACACCGGCATGCGCGAGTAACCCATTTCCACTGCCTGGAGTTGCACCTGGCGAAAACTCAGGTCATACGGAATGCCGCTTACATCCAGCCGGGTGCGCATTATCTGGCGCACGGTAATGTTACCGAACTTCAGGATGCCTTTAAATATGTTCACCTCCTCGCGGGTGGCCGTATGGCCTACCGTCAGCTCTATAGCGTGCTCAAAATCCTCGCTGCTGATGTTCGACGGGTTGCGGGTCCCTATCTTTTCTTCTATATAGCTGGTAGAAGAGACCAGCATTTTGCTAACCGGTTTGAAGATGCTGGTGAGTATTTGCAATACAGGCGCGGCAAACAGCGCCATGCGCATATTGTTTTGCGTGGCGTATACCTTAGGCAGCACCTCGCCAAACAGCACCAGCAAAAAAGTCACAGCTACGATCTGTATCAGGAACGCCGTGGTAGTGCTCAGGCCGCTGGGCAACAACTGCTTCAACAGCACATTGGTAGTGACGATGATGGCGATATTGATGAAATTGTTGGCTACCAGTATGGTGGCCAGCAGCATTTTCGGGTTCTCCAACAGGTTTACTGCCTGCCGCGAGCTTTGCTGGTCTTTGGTCTTAAGATAGTTGATATCTTTTGCCGTAAGGCTGAAGTAAGCCGTTTCTGCGCCTGCTGTGATGGCGGTCATCAGCAACAGCAGCAGTACGATAATAATGAGTATGGTGGTATTGGAAGCAGAGAAAACCCCTGAGCCTGCCTGGAGTAAAATAGTATTCAAGATCGTCTCGCCTTCGGCTGTGTTTTGCAAGTTCAATGCGGTTTGGTTGTTGGCCAAAATTAAAAAAAGGAAGAAATATCAATAATTCCTTCCTTCTGGGCTAATAATATTTTCATGCCAGCCTAAAATGGCAGGTCGTCTTTGGTGCCGGTAGTGGTGCCGGCGTCAAAGCTCATATCGGGAGCTGGCGCTGTAAATCCATTTATATCAGCATGGTGTGTATCTGCCGCAGGTTGAAACTCAGTGCCGTTATCTTTGCGTTTGTCCAGCATTACCAGGTTATCGCCTACTATTTCGGTGCTGAAACGGCGGTTCTTGTCTTTGTCCTCCCAGGTACGGGTGCGCAGGCGCCCTTCTATGAACACCAGGCTGCCCTTGTGCAGGTATTTTTGAGCCAGCTCGGCCAGGCCGCGCCATAATACTACTGTGTGCCATTCTGTTTGCGACACCAGGTTGCCGTTTTTGTCTTTGAATGTTTCAGTGGTGGCCAGGGGGAATTTCGCTACAGCGATGTTACCCTCAAGGTGTTGGAGGTCTGGATCCCGTCCTAAATTGCCAATCAACATTACTCGGTTAACTCCTCTCATGATGTTTCAATTTACCAATTAACAAAAATTATAACTTATCGGATTTCTAAAAGTATAATTTTTTTTCTAAAAAAGAAACAATGGTCTTGGGGAAACCATAATTTTTTAACGCGCTTACAGGCACCCATTCTCCCTGTAGCTCTGGCAGTTGCGTACCCTTTTTTACTGGTGCGTTGAAGAAGCGCGTTTCAATTATCCGGTGCGTAAGGCGCTGTTTCAGTGAGCCTTCATATTCCGGGACCGCCTTTAGTTTCAGGGCTTTGTAAGAGGGGTGCGCTGCAAGTGTAGTTACGTCGAGGCTATGGGTATGTTCTACCAGGTAAGGCTCATACAGGTTTTGCCAGATGTCTGACTCAGTACGTTTGCGTATCCAGAGTTTATCGCCCGAGGTGAGCAGGACGTAATGGAAATAACGTGTGCTGACCGCCGTTTTTTTAACCTTTACCGGGAGCAAAGTTGTAAGTTCTTGTTTATAAGCAGTGCAATGCTTCTGCAGCGGACAGTCGCTGCACTTAGGGCTGGCAGGTGTACACACCGTAGCGCCCAGGTCCATGATGGCCTGGTTGTAAGCGGCGCTGTCGTTCTTGTACAAGAGTTCCTGCGCCAGTCCGGCAAATTCTTTCTTACCTTCTGTACTGTCTATCGGGCTGTCAATGCCGAAGTAGCGCGACAATACGCGGTACACATTTCCATCTACCACTGCGTTGTGCCTGCCAAAGGCAAACGAAGCGATGGCAGCGGCCGTATAGGGTCCGATGCCTTTCAGCTCGAGTAGCCCTTCGTAAGTCTGCGGGAATTTACCTTTCAGCTCACCGGCAATGATGCGCGCCGTTGCCAGCATGTTTTTGCAGCGGTTATAGTAACCCAGCCCCTGCCACAGACGGAAGGCGTCTTCGTCCTTTGCCTTAGCCAGGGCTTTTACCGTCGGATATGCTTCTGTAAACTTCAGGTAATAGGGTAATCCCTGCAGCGCGCGCGTCTGTTGCAGTATGATCTCAGACAGCCAGATCTTGTACGGGTCTTTCTCCTGTTTCCACGGCAGCGAGCGGTCGTTGGCAGTGTGGTGCCAGTCAACCAGCTGTGTTGTAAAGAATTGTTTGCTATTCCTCGACACGTTCATGTTTACTCACTTGCTCTTTCCGGCCAGTCGTTGCTATCGCCACCGCCATTTTCAGTTTACCAGCTGCAGCATTTCGCCTTGCTCCCATTTTTTTGCTCAGCAGCTGAAATGGCTTTTCAACCAGCAGGTAGAAGGTATAGGAGCATGCAAAAATACAGGCAATGCACAGTAAGTTAGCTACCACGGAGTTTAGGCCCGGCAAAAACCTGTGCGCCAGCCCGAAAAACCTCCCGATGACGAAGCCGTGTATCAGGTAAAGCGAGTAGGAGATAGTACCTATGAACAACAGGGGCCGAGGCACTTTGTTGATGAACTGGATAGCCGCCAGGGTGGCTACAGCCAGAACCAGGTAGTACGATTGGTAAAAATACGCCATCACAAGACCGGTGGCCGCCATGAACAATAGCGTAACCGGCAAGCTCATCCTTTCTGTGCTGTATAAGAACAGGCAAATGCCCAAGGCGAAAAATGGCATGTGATGAAAGATGTGGCTATGCGGTACCGGCAGCCAGGCACTGGCAATAAGCAGCAGCAGCGTGCCCCACACGATGCTTCGTTTGGCGAAAATGAGCAGCGGGAACAGCAGGGACATTAACAGGTAAAATTCAAACTCTATGGCCAGTGTCCAGTATGCTGCATTGATCCAGGGACTGCCTGTAAAAGCATTGAGATAGGCCAGGTGGCCAAGTGTATAAGCCCAGTTGATAGTAAACGGCTCGCCGTTATACCAGGGCGACAGCGTGGTAGCGTAAAAAAGCAGCAGCGCTACTATTATAGAGACGATGTAAGGTGGCTCGATGCGTGTTACCCGTTTCATCATAAACCCTTTAAAGTCGCCGTACGCGTAATTATACTTCGACATGGAGAAAGGAATGATAAAACCGGAAATGATGAAGAACATATTAACGCCCATATGGCCATAATCACCAACCTGCCATAAAAAGCTGCCTTCGGTAAGTCCGAAATGTTGGTTGCAATGGTGCAGCATTACCCAACTGGCTGCAAGTCCCCTCAATAGTTGTATCGACTTAAATTCTTGTGAACTGCTCTTACACATGCCTGATAGCACCCTGTTTATAGGCGACGCTGATGGGCTGTAAAATAGCTACTATTTATCGAAAAAGAGGTATTTAACGGCCATCACGATCATCAGGATGGCAAATATCTTTTTCACTATCGACATATCCAGTGATAGCACGAGTTTGCTGCCTAAATATCCGCCAACTACAAAAGCGCAGGCCAGTATCAGCGCCACTTTCCAGTCAACAAAGCCCTCTTTGTAATAATTGTAAGCTGCAACAAGTGCCACAGGCATCGACAGCAGGGCCAGGGAAGTGCCCTGTGCCAGTTTCTGGTTGAATGCGAAAAGAAATACCAGCGCGGGCACTATAACGATGCCGCCGCCGATACCTACCATGCTGGAAAGAAAGCCTGCGCACAGGCCTATCGCTAAAAGTCCAAGTATTACTCCTGTTGACATGAGGTCATGTTTGAATACGTGCAAGTTAAATCAATACATCCATTCGCCGTACGAGAACGTTCATTCGCCGTACAAGAATGGTGTTTTAATGAATGCGAACGGATAAACCTTTGAATTGTGGTATCTTCAAAATGAATATTCAAAACGTATGCAACCTACGCTATCAAAATTATTGCTGATCATACTGGTCAGCTTTCCCGCATTTGTCTTTGCGCGGCACTCTTCGTTGTTGACCGAAAATAAAGGGCAGGTCCGGAACCAGTTCCTGGAGGCCCGCCCTGATATCCAATATGCTATGCACGGTGGAGATGTCAGTGTATTTATCGGCAATGGACAGTTGCACTACCAATGGTACAGGTCGCTCGCAGGAAATGGCCCCGATCTCACGCCGGACCAGCAGAAAGACGAAAAAACGGAGATATACCGGATGGATGTGGTATTGCTCGGTGCAAATACAAATGCCCCGGTGTTGGCTGAAGGTAAAGGCCGGGATTATGAGCTTTATTACAAGCCCTACCTGCCATTTGACGGCGTAACTGTGTATGGCTATCAAAAGATCAGCTACAAAAACATTTACCCCAATATTGATTGGGTGCTATATGCAGATAACGGCCACCTGAAATACGATTTCATTGTACATCCCGGCGGTAAAGTGTCTGACATTCGTTTGCAATACACCGGAGGCGAAACCAGCCTTGGCGCCGATGGTGCTATCACTGCTTCTACACCGTTTGGGTCCATAACCGAGCAGAAGCCTTATAGTTATAACGTTGAAACGAAACAAACCGTTGTTTCGGCGTTTGTACTAAAGGAGAACATACTTTCTTTCGACCTGTCGCCGTATTCCGGCACTGTTGTCATTGATCCGGTAGTGAACTGGATCACTTATTATGGCGGCAACGAGGTTATGAGCGGCAGTAATTTTCAATATGAATGGATGCCCGCTGTAGCATCCGACGCCGCAGGAAATGCCTATGTAGCCGGCTCCAGCTATGCTTCAAATAACATCGCCACAACCGGGGCTTTTCAAACTACCTATGCCGGATGGCGCGATGGGTTTATTGCGAAATTCGATGAGCAGGGTGTCCGCCAGTGGGGCACTTACTACGGTGGTAATAATTCTGACTGCTTCGGGGGAATTGACCTGGATCCTTCAGGCAACATATTTGCAGCAGGCCCAACAACCAGTGCGGGCTTGGCTACTCCGGGAGCACACAAAACTTCGGGCCAGATCATCATTGCAAAGTTTACCAACAATGGCGCGCGTATCTGGGCTACGTATCATTCAATGTCCTACTCTTATGGCCTGAATATGCCCGTTGCCTGCGACCCTTCGGGCAATGTATACATCGCGCACAGCTTCGCCAATATATTGAAATTGACAGGCGCAGGGGCATTTGGCTGGGATACTTCCATGTACCCTGCCA
>JAJNBR010000163.1 GCA_021156265.1 Flavipsychrobacter sp. | reverse complement strand
CTGTACCCCGCGACCGGTGCGCCCTACGCGGTGTACATAGTTTTCAGGCACATCAGGCAAGTCGTAGTTTACTACGTAGTCAACGTTAGGTATATCGATACCACGCGCACTGACGTCTGTGGCAATAAGGATCTTTACGTCGCCTTTCTTAAACTCGTTCATCACCTGCAGGCGGTCATCCTGCTCCTTGCCACCGTGCATGGTGAGCGCCGTAACCCCGACACGCTCCATAGCCAATAACACTCTTTCTGCACGCACTTTGGTACGAACAAAAACCAGTATTTTATTCTCCGGATATTCTTTCACCAGCCGCTCCAAAAAAAATCGCTTATCCTCCATTGCTACGTAAGCAACCGCATGGTCTACGTTTTTGGAAACCGGGTCTTTTGGTGAAACCTGTATCCTGATCGGATTGTTTACCACAGAATACGCCAGGTCCTTGATATCATCATCTATGGTTGCAGAGAAAAACAAAGTCTGGTGATGACGTGGTAGCTGCCTGATGATGTCCTTAATATCTTTAATGAACCCCAGGTCCAGCATATGGTCGGCCTCGTCCAATATCAGTATCTCCACCCGACTCAGGTCGATGAACTCCTGGTGCACAAGGTCGAACATGCGACCCGGTGTAGCGATCAGTATATCTACACCTTTCTCCAGTTTCTTCACCTGCGGTTCCTGATCCACGCCACCATACAGGCCCAGTATGCTTAGTCTGGTATACTTTCCCAGTTGTTTGAACACATCTGCGATCTGGATAGCCAGCTCGCGCGTGGGCACCATTACCAGGCAAGTCACCTGCCCAGGCCTCAGGTCGCGGCCCCTTAGCTGCAGCATGTGCAGCACGGGTATGGCGAAAGCAGCAGTTTTACCGGTACCTGTTTGCGCAATGGCCAATACATCATCCTTTTTCAATATAGAAGGGATCGACCTGAACTGGATATCCGTAGGACGCTTAAAGCCGAGCTCTTCCAAACTCCGTTTGATCTCAGCCGAGATATTGTACTGCTCAAATTTCATGTGATGCAAAGATACCGTTTATCGGGGCTTCTATGACAATAGTAACGCAGGGAACTGCACAATATCCCACCCCCTGCACTTTAATACTCTTGTTCAAACACATTTGGAAAATAAGAACAACTCCCGTACTTTGTATCTCAAAGTGCTTTTATTATGAATACCGCTAACGAATCTTCCCTCAAAACCCTAAAGGATATACGCAGCATTATGGAGCGTTCGGCGCGCTTTATATCCCTGAGCGGCTGGAGCGGCGTATGGGCAGGAGCCACTGCGCTGGCCGGCAGTTATGTAGCCTACATTTGGCTAAGCAAACCTGTTGCCGAAACGACGACGCAGAAGTTTCTATTGCTGGCGGCTATGGTGTTTTTAGTGGCATTGGCAGGAGCTTACTACTTCACCTGGCGAAAAGTTCGAGCGCAAGGCGGCACTGTATGGAACGGGGCGTCGCGCCGTTTTGTGATACAGTTAGCCATACCAATGATAGCTGGCGGCGTATTCGCATTGAAGTTTCTTTATGAGCAGCAGGAAAGCTTTATAGTCCCCATCCTGCTCACATTTTACGGACTGGCGCTCATCAACGGCAGCAAATACACGCTGTCGGACATAAAATACCTGGGTGCAGGTCAAGTGCTGCTCGGTTGCATTAGCCTGTTTATGCCGGAGTATGGTCTTCTATTCTGGACACTAGGATTTGGAGCACTACATATCATTTACGGCATCATCATGCGGAACAAATACGACAAGCATACCAGTAGGGAGAACGCGTAGATGAAAAGCACGATAGAACGATTAAACAAAGTTTTTGACAGCCGGGTACGCATCGGAATCATGAGCGCGTTGATGGTGAACGACGGTGTCAACTTCAACGACCTGAAGACGCTTATTGATGTTACCGACGGCAACCTGGCATCGCACCTGAAAACGCTGGAAGAGAACCAATACATCAAAGTACAGAAGGGCTTTGTAGGACGAAAGACCAACACTACGTATACCATTACCAAAGCCGGTGAAAAAGCGTTTCGCTCACACCTGGATGCATTGGAACAGATCATCAAAAACCTAGAGTAATTCTTTTAGCCATCATCCCCGAAAACTGCGATGAGCATTGCGACCACACTCGATCGGATACATTTCCGGGCAAAGCAAAATAAATGGCTCAGGCGTTTTGCTGTGTTTAACCGGGTCGTACTGGCGCTGGGATTTTTGCCCTCCGGTTTTGTCAAGATAATGGGTGAGCGCTTCACTTCTTTATCGGTCAACCACCCGATGGGGCATTATCTCGAAGCCCTTCACAGAACTGGTTTCTACTACCCTTTTATTGGCGTTGTGCAAATAGCTGCCGCTTGTATGCTGCTAATACCACGCACGGCGACACTCGGCGCCGTCATCTACTTCCCGATCATCTTAAACATCTGCATCTTATCGCTGGCTGTACGGTTTGAAGGATCATTCGTCACCTCTCCTTTAATGGTGTTGGCTAATTTGTACCTGCTTTGCTGGAATTACGATAAACTAAAATTTATCCTTCCGTTCCGAAACCCAACAGCACAATGAAAGCTCTGGTTTTTATTTCCATAGTAATGTTGTTTACCTCAGCCTGTGAAATCTATCCCCGAAATACGCTTAAGGATTGCAGACAGCAATGCGATGACGGCAAAAAATCAATAGCTTGCTACGAGTTCTGCGATTGTATACACAACCTTGGCCATACGCTCGACAGTTGTCTTGCTGTGTATGACGAATCTCCGCGGGATACTGTCCGAACAGAGTAGCGCTATAAAGATCAGCTGTAGCAATCCCACCACATTGAAAACCAATATAGCAGAGGCCTGCCGCTGATAAACCCGGCGCTATAGCACAACGGCAACCGATCCCAACCACCACGCGTAAGACAATTATCAATAAACAGCCTCAATCACATCCTGCTGCTGTACAACGGTTTGTAAAAAGGTTTGCAAATGGCCGCTTCCAGCCTTGGTTAAGCACTAGTTACCAGCCCGCTTTTTATACTTCTGGCCGAATCAAAAGATGACGTATGAATACGACCAGGGTATCAAAGTTTCTTGCAGAGATGATAGGCACAATGGTGTTGGTATTGATGGGATGCGGCAGTGTTGTTATCGCTGGGTCGGACGGCACCACAGGTGTCGGTATGCTCGGCATTAGTTTCGCCTTCGGTTTGTCGGTAGTCGCTATGGCCTATGCCATCGGGCATATATCCGGCTGTCATATCAACCCGGCCATTTCATTGGGCATGGTAGTAGCCGGCCGCATGAAGTTAACTGAAGCACTTTATTATATAGTAGCACAGGTGATCGGTGCCATTATCGGTGCTGGACTGCTTTGTCTTATAGCCTCCGGCAAAGAGGGATATGACGTAGCCGTCACCGGGTTGGGACAAAACGGCTATGGACAATTGTCGCCGCAACACTATTCTATGCAGGCAGGTTTGTTATCAGAAGTAGTATTCACCTTTATATTCCTGCTGGTAATATTTGGCTCAACTTCTACTAAAAACATTCATGGAGGTTTTGCAGGTTTATCCATTGGTCTTAGCCTGGTACTGATACACATATCAGGCATACCCATAACCGGTGTTTCCGTCAACCCTGCGCGCAGCATTGGTCCGGCTGTGCTTGTGGGCGGACAAGCATTGTCGCAACTGTGGTTGTTCATTCTCGCACCACTGGTAGGTGCTTTACTGGCTGCTGCAGTGTGGCGTTATTTCCTGGAAGGCGATTAAGGGATTTCGGTTGGGGCAGAAAGATCAATAAACTGCACCTGCGCCCCTTCGCCGAAGGCTTCTTTAACACGACCCGCATGAGTATCGGTCAAAAGCACCTGGCCAAACTGCGGAGTGCGGATGATGCGGAGCAGTGCCTCCATCCGGCCTTGGTCCAGCTTTTCGAAAATATCATCAAGCAGCAGAATGGGCAGGTGCTTTTGCACCTGTGCGAGGTAGGCATACTGAGCCAGCTTAATAGCAAACAGGAAACTCTTTTTCTGTCCCTGCGAGGCAAATTGTTTCAGCGGTGTGCGGTTCAGGCTGAAAGCCCAATCGTCTTTATGAATACCTCGTAGCGTTCGCTGCATACGCAGGTCGTACTCAAAACCGGCATCCAACCAGGTAGTGAGGGACTTTTGCAACAGGTCGCTTTCGTATTCTATTTGCACCTGCTCTTTTCCACCCGACAGCTGTTCGTAGAAATCTTGCAACAGCGGACGGAACTGTATAATGAACGCTTTACGGCTTTCATGAATATATGTACCATCATCGGCAAGCCTTGCATTATAAAATTCCAGTTCTGTCCTGTTGGTACTTGGATTCGTAGCCTGCAGTTTTAGCCATGCGTTGCGCTGCTGCAACACCCGCTGATAATTCATCAAGCGTTCCAGGTAGTCGCGGTCGGCCTGACTGAGGATACTGTCCATCCATTTACGGCGCAGTTCGCTGCCCTCATTTATCAGCTCCATATCGTCCGGGGCGATCATCACAGCAGCATATTTTCCTATATGTTCGGTCAATTTTTCATATTCCACACCATTTGCGGAAATTTCCTTCTTACCCTGCTTCCATTTGCAGGCAATTCGCTCCTCACGGCCACCCAATTCAAACCAGCCCTCTACCCTAAAACCGTCCATGCCGCGCTGGACGCTGTTTTGCTGGTAAGCGCTGAAATAACTCTTGGTATAACAGAGATAATAGACCGCGTCCAACAGGTTGGTTTTTCCGCTGCCATTAGGGCCCGTAATGCAGGTGACGGGAGCTGTAAATTCAAAAGAATCCGAAGAATAATTACGGAATTGCAGTAACGTTATCTTCTTTATGGTATTCAAGGGGAAAAGGACCGAAAGTTTTTATATTTTCGCACAAATTTAAAAAAACAGTGCAGACTCCATTCGGTAAAGAAACATATTTATACTGGTACGAGATCATGTTGCTGCTGCGCCGCTTTGAAGAAAAGACGGGGCAGTTGTATGGGATGCAAAAGATTCGTGGATTTTGTCACCTGTACATAGGCCAGGAAGCTGTAGCCGCCGGCATGATGACCGCCATTCGCGACGATGACAACGTTATCACCGCCTACCGCGACCACGGCCTGGCCATCGCCAAAGGCATCACTCCCAACGAGTGTATGGCCGAATTGTACGGTAAAGCTACAGGTTGCAGCAAGGGAAAGGGCGGAAGCATGCACTTTTTCAACGCAGAAAAGCGCTTTTTCGGCGGCCACGGTATCGTGGGCGGCCAAATAGGCCTGGGCGCAGGTATCGCCTTTGCCGACAGTTACAACAATAACGATCGTGCTACCCTTTGCTTTTTCGGCGACGGGGCTGCCCGCCAGGGTATGCTGCACGAGACGTTCAACATGGCCGTACTGTGGCAACTGCCTGTCGTATTCATTTGCGAAAATAACTACTATGCGATGGGTACTTCGGTAGAGCGTACCTCGAAAGTTCTGGACATCTATACTCTGGCAGATGCCTACGGCATGCCGGGCGATTCTGTTGATGGTATGAGCTGCGAAGAAGTGCATAAAGCCATTGACCGTGCCGTACGCCGTGCACGCGAAAAAGGCGGACCAACCTTCCTCGAGATCAAAACTTACCGCTACCGCGGCCACTCCATGAGTGACCCTGCAAAGTACCGCACCAAGGAAGAACTGGAAGAGTATAAAGAGAAAGACCCGATCAACACAGCACTGAAAACCATCATGGATAACGGATGGGCTACAGAGCAGGAGATCGAAGCGATAAACGAAAAAGTACGCGCACAGGTGGAAGAATCGGTGCAGTTTGCTGAAGACAGCCCATGGCCGGACGACAGCGAATTGTACAAAGATATCTACGCAGAAAACGATTATCCTTATATTACAGACTAATCACTAAATACACACAATCAGTAAAATATAAACCACATACAACGTAATGGCTAGTACAACAAGGAATAAACCGGGTGCAGAGAAAATAGTAGTTGAGGATAACAGCGGCAGCGCACTCGACAACCTGCAAGTGATGTATGAGAAGAACAAGAAACCGATCAATACAGTTGCTCTCATTCTTATAGGCGCTGTTGTGGCTTTCTTCGCCTACAAAAAACTCTACCAGGAACCTCGAGTAGAAAAAGCAGCAACCGCTATGTCTTTCGCACAGCGTTATTTCGAGACCGACTCTATGGCTAAAGCCCTGAACGGCGATGGTCAACGCATTGGCTTCCTGAAGATCCAGAAAAAGTACAGCGGCACGCCGTCGGCCAACCTGGCTCACTTCTACGCTGGTATCGCTTACCTGAAAACAGGCGATTTCAAAAATGCCATCAAACAACTGGAAGACTTTGACGGCAAAGGCACTCAATTTGAATATGCAGCTTTTGGTTCTATGGGCGATGCTTATATGGAAACAGGCAACGTAAAGAAAGGTATCGAATACTATAACAAGGCAGCCGGCAACAAAGACGATTTCGGTCTGACGCCATTCTACCTGTCCCGCGCAGCAGCTGCGTATGAAATGGACAAGAAACCTGAAGA
>JAJNBR010000162.1 GCA_021156265.1 Flavipsychrobacter sp. | reverse complement strand
AGGATAACCCCAGTAAACGGTTTGGTTACCGCCTGCATCAATAGTGAGTGGCGTAGGCTCGTTTAGTGTAACAGTTGTAGAGTCTTTACAGCCATTGGCATCAGTTACTACTACTTTATACATAGTAGCCGATAGGCCTGTTGCGTTTGCTGTGTTCTGACCATTGCTCCAGCTGTAGCTGTACGGAGGAGTACCGCCGCCGCCTGTAGCTGTTGCAGTTCCGTCGTTGCCGCCGTTGCACGATACGTCAAAACCATTGTAGTCAGAAGTTATCTCTGCTGAAACGGTCACGTCCGGCGTATTGTCTATGGTCACTTGTTTTACAACCGAACATGCTGCTGCGTCGCCGTTGGTAACGGTAACTGTATAAACACCAGGGCAGAGACTGCTTTGTGATTGTGTACTGGGACCATTGTTCCAGCTGAAAGTAGGCGATGTTGCATTGGTCAGGTTTACGGTCACAGCACCGTCGCAGGCGTTGAAGCAGGATACTTCACGACCGTTGTAGTTAGAAGTTACAACTGCCGTAGCATCGAAGAACGCCTCACCTACACCCACTGCATACCATGCATTGGTTGTCTGTCTTACCTGGTTAGAGCATTCGCCAAACAGGTCGATAGCAGCCTGTATAGCGCCGTCGCGGGCATCCTGGTATTGCGAAAACTGGCTCAGGTACACGTTGTTGTTGCGGTAAGCTATAGCGCGGGCATCGCCAAGGCCAATACCCGATACATTGTAAGCGTCGCTGTTGGCATTGGTGCCGGATCCGCCAACGGTAAGTAAGTAGAACCAGAAGTTCTGCACGCCGCTGTTAGTATGTACGCCGCCGTTGTCATCGGTGCCGGTGTACCAATTTGGATCTGTAAGGTAGGTTTCCGGCTGGCCGCCATCACTTGGGTCAGACATGCTCCGGATAAAACCGTTCGTGCGTTCATCGCCGAGTAGCCAGTCGTGCCCGCTAAACACCCAATCCTCAATGACCTCGCCGAATATGTCACTGAACGATTCGTTTAGTGCGCCCGGCTCGTCCTGGTATTCGAGGTTGGAGGAATACCCGGTAACGGCGTGTGTAAACTCATGGGCGATGATGTCTACCGTTGCATAAGAGTTGGCCAGTGTACCGGCGCTGCTCAGGCCCACTTTCATGGTCTGGCCGTCAAAAGACATAGAGGCGTTGTTGGCCGTGGTGCAACCCGGTGGTGGCGGTGCACAGCCGAATATGGCATTGATATAGCCATTCACATCGCCTGCAGCATTGTCGTACGAGTTGCGGCCGTGTACATTCAGGAAATAGCGGTAGCACCTTTCTGTCTCCCATAGTACGGTAGCGCCAAAGCGCTCGTTCATAGTGGTCCAGGTGTTGGTAGTATTTTCTATTTCTGTAGAGGCGTTGGCTACATCACCGCCCCAGTCACGGATGTGGAATATCGCGCCCTGGCAGTCATCGCGCAGGCGGAATGTACTACCCGAATAGTTATCGGTGTTGATAGGCCGCGTACCATTGAATATAGTATTAACGCTTGATGCGGAACAATTGGATTCCAGCGGAAGCGTTTGCAGTACAGCGCCTGTTTGTGCATCTACATACACCCTTACAATTTTGTCGGGATCGGCTGCATGAATATCGTACACATAAGCAAGACGATAGTATTCTTTGTTTTTGTTGACAAACCATTTCAGGTCGGCCTTCGGATAATACGTAGCGTTGGGATCGTTCTTACGCTCCTTCAGGTCCTTGGTCCAGAAATCATCTTCCCATTTATACCTTTTTGCGCCAATGAATTGCTTGGCTTTTTCCAGGCCTTCTGTTTCAGAAAGCGCAGGTGTTGCAGAGAGGGTGGACGGAGGCTGCACCGCGAAGCCGTTGAACGAAGTCACCCGGCCGTTTTTTACATGCACTATGTAAGTGCTTTTATCGATCGGTATGCCGTGGTAGGTTTGTACATAACGATAGTGATCTATGCCCGCCTCATCTTTGTCCTGCTTTTGGAGTTTGAAATCCGTAGCGGGACTTGCCTTCACGTTTTCCTTAAGCCAGGCAACGAAATCGCTTGCTTTGATGTTGGTTGACGGATCCATGCGGGTAAAAGCAGGATAAGGAGTGCCTGCAGCTACGCGTACGTAGTTGGCGCCTGGTATGACTGCCGCGGCGGCTTTACCATGGTGCTCGCCCGGCTTTGGCTGTTCGGGCTTGCGGTCCTGTGCGTAAGATGGAAGACCGGCTGATATTGCTATGGCCAGCAATATAGCCTTGAAGGATGCCCGTTGGTGCGGGAACCTTGTAATGGTGAAGTTTTTTTTCATTGCAATGGTGTTATGGTGAACAATAGGAAAAACTGACATAGGTGCAGAGCTTGGTAAGCGCATGCTCGTCCATACCAATGGGTATGGCAAAACGACGCCTTAACCAAAAAATCTGCCGGGTCTTAAACTTTGTTATTACTCTCTTGAAAAAATAAAAATGACTATCCCTGGTGAATGACTGTGCTTCTGTGATTAGCTCTTCGTGGTGACTCTTGTGAAGCCAAAACTAAATAAACAGAAACGACAATAACGGAAGAGGTGAGTAGTTTCTCTGCCAATTATTCTAAGACGCTGAGGTAAGAAATTCATTCTCAGCGATTACGCTCAGCATTAATTTTTTGAGATCACAGAAGCGGGACCTCCGCTAATGGGAAATACGAGATTGTGGTAATGGTAAATACCTACGAAGTGCTCGACGAATTGCATATTATAGTCAGGACTATCAATAGTTATTTGATTACAGAGAATGGTAAGCTACCACAGCCATCGCCAGACTGGTATTTTAAAAAATAAATTCCTGGGGGCAATGATAATTGTAAATGCTCGACATTACGGTTGCTTTCAGACTGGTATACTTGCTGGCCTTGTGTGTTAACTACTGAGATGGTGGTTTTTATGCCTGATTCTTTCAATTGAACAGAGAAATTGCCATCAGAGGGATTAGGATATACTGACACTGTGTTTCCGTTTTTGATCTTATCATCGATACCGGTCGGAAAGGCATAGAGTCTGTACAGAGCGTATCCTGTGCCATCATAATTTGCGCGAAAATATATCCAGTTATCGTACTCAACCAGCTCGTATGTTTCGCGTAAATAATTGATATTGGCGTTCTGCGTTACCTTTACGGTTCCGGAAGTTGTTCCATCTGTCGACCAAATATTCTTTTCTTTGCCATAAGGGCCTTCGGAATACGAGAGGAAGTACAACCTGTCATATAGCAAGACGCTTTGGTCTATTAATAAACTGGGTTGTATATCCTTAAGCGTATACGTTCCATTGCTAAAACCATTGGTGACCCATAACTGATTATTCCAGGAAAGGAACAACCGATCCTTATATGTGAAAAGATATTCAAAATCGCCGCCTATAGGGTAAAGCATCTCGGTACCGGCATTTGTACCATCACTTGTCCAGCATTTTGATAGAACGCTGGTATTTGCATGTCTTGTTGTAAAAAGTAACCGGTTACTTAGGGCATAAAAGTTCAGTGGGAAAGTAGCCTCGGTATTTATATCCTTAAGCATTTGGGTGCCGGAAGCGGTGCCATCGGTGACCCACGGTTTATGATGTACGATGTTGTTGGCCCAGGGCTCGTTTACTGCACTAAAATAGAGTTTGTTGTTAAACAGGCAAAAACTACTAATGTTGCTACTGCCGTAAGGATTGATATCCTTAAGAATATAGGTACCGGAAGCAGTCCCGTCGCTGATCCATAGCTCCCGGTTATCCGGCCCGTTCTTTGCATCAAACACGATCTTATTGTTGTAAGCGGTCATCTCATAAGTATCGTAAAAATTATGGCCCGTAATATCTTTCAGGCGTTGGGTACCTGCAAGAGTGCCATCTGTTTCCCATATATCACTACCCGAAAGATCTGAAGAAAGAAAGTACAGTTTATTGTTAACTACTATACGGTTGGCGAATAGGAAGTACGGCCCGGTTATATTGGATATCATGTTAACAACACCAGCGCTATCCAACGACCATATCTGCGTACCATTGCTCCCGTCATTTGCGCTAAAGAGCAATTTACCCCCGTAAATAAAAAAATTTGAAGGTGAAGAACCTCCTGTAGGATTAATATCCAGGAACATGTGAGTAGTTCCGGTTTGCGCATCGTGTACCCATAGTTCGCTTCCATGAATATCATCAGCAGCCTGAAAAAACAATTTGCCATTAAAAACCATTCCGAAAATGATGTAATCGTCTCCCGTAGGATTTATATCTGCAACTTTCTGGACAACCTGCGCGGCAGCGCTTGCGCCCAGGAAAATGCTGATGGCTAAAACGGCGATCTTAAACATAGAGCTTATTTCCAGTAAAATTAAAACAATATATTATATTTCTACTGTATCCTTTGTCATGCCATTGACATGTATGTTACGCTGCACAATATCTATATTTTTTCGTAAATTTGCTATAGACTATAAACCCGTCTTAGCCATGAGACAACCCTACTGGAAGCCTCAGCACGAGGTCTTTATCCGCAGTATGCTACAGCAGGAAGATCCAACCAAAGCATACCATACCGCTTACCCCAAAGCAAATGCGGCATCTGCCAGGGTAGGGGGTCACAGGCTGTATAACTACCCGCATATCCGGCAACGCATAGAGCCTATACTAAAGGAACGCAGGGCAGTTGCGCACAAGCGAGCGCTGGAAGAAGGCGCAGCACGCGAACGGCGGCAGAATGAACGCCGGCTGGAGATGCGTCGCGTGTTGTATAAGGTGATGATGAGGAAGTTGCGAAAGAAACGCAATTTCATTGTTAACGGACAAACTGTGACCGTAGAAGAAGACCCCGCCGCCGGCACAATCCTCAACGCAGTCGTTCTCGACCTCCGCCTCGAAGCCGGCTACGACAACTGGCCCCTCATCGAGCGCCGCTTCGCCCGCATCATGGCCAGCTTGTTACCACGCGAAAAAACGGTACATTCTGTAATAAATTCACCAGCTAACATAATGCAGGCAATCATTTCAGCAGACCACTCAGAAACGACATTGTTACAAAATAAACAAGTCAGAAAAAATTCCCCCTTAGAAGGGGGACGTCAAGGCGCAGCATTGACAGGGGGATGTAGTGTAACACGGGCAGATGACACCCATGTGGCGCAGACATTCCCCCCGCCCGACGCTGGCGTAGCAAATTGGCAGGCCTCCGCCCCTTCAAAGGGGGAATTGATGTCGTTCAAATCCGACAACATCCTGTAACAATTTCAGCCACAAACCCGGCCCAGGCGCACCGCGTACGCGATCTCAAAAAAGCCCGAATCCACCGTGCAGTAACAAAAACAATATGGCCCCAACCCAAGGAAACAGGCTAATCAGCCTAATCTGAGGTTCAGACTAAACGTTGTACATTGTACCCAATGAAGCAGTTACTAACATACCTATTCATAATAGCCGCGATCCCGGCCCTGGCCCAAACCAAACTGGTAGACAAGGACGCTAAGTTTGTACTTGTCATACACGGCGGCGCGGGTTCCGTGAACCGCAAAAACATGACGCCGGATAAAGAAAAAGCTTACACAGACGGACTGCAACGCGCCCTGACCGTGGGCTATAATATATTGGTACGCGGCGGATCGGCAGTTGATGCCGTGCAGGCCTGCATCATGGTGCTTGAAGACGACTCGCTCTTCAACGCCGGCAAAGGCGCCGTGATGACCCACGAAGGCCATTGTGAGCTGGATGCCTCCATCATGGATGGTAAATCACTGAAAGCGGGAGCCGTAGCAGGTGTCACCACCGTGCGCAACCCGATATGTGCTGCCCGTGCCGTAATGGAAAAAAGCCGGCATGTGATGATGGCGGGCAAGGGTGCAGAGATGTTTGCTGCAGAGAACAATTGTTCGATTGTGGACAACAGCTATTTTCATACTGAGCGCAGTCGCCGCGCGCTGGAAGGTGCTATCCGCGATGATTCGATACGCGAGATCAAACAAAAGAAATCGGTCAACGACCCGGAGAACCGCGACAACAAATATGGAACAGTAGGCGCAGTGGCGCTGGATGCCAGCGGTAACCTGGCTGCCGCAACAAGTACCGGCGGTATGACCAATAAACGCTTCGGCCGCATCGGCGACAGTCCCATAATAGGTGCCGGCACCTATGCCGATAACAATAGCTGCGCGATCAGCTGCACCGGCTGGGGCGAGTACTTCATCCGCCTCGGCATGGCCAAGGCTGTAGCCGACCGTATAGAACTAAAAGGCATGAAGCTGGATGATGCCGCAAAAGAAATGATACTGACCAAACTGCCTGCACTGGGTGGTGACGGCGGGCTGATAGGCGTGGACAAAGAAGGAAACATCACCATGCCTTTCAATACCAGCGGCATGTACCGGGCCTATATCAAGTCGACGGGAGAAAAGGAGATATTGATGTACCGGGATTGAGTTTTCTTTAACGTTTGCCGATAACGGAAGGACCTATATTCGTCCTAAACTGATGAAGTCATGAAATGTCCGAACTGTAACGAAACACTGCTGATAGCGGAAAGGCACAATGTAGAAATAGATTACTGCCCAAATTGCCGCGGCGTGTGGCTGGATAAAGGCGAACTGGATAAGATACTGGACTATGCCGATAAACAGGTATCACCTTCGGCACCACCGCAACAGCAGCAG
>JAJNBR010000161.1 GCA_021156265.1 Flavipsychrobacter sp. | reverse complement strand
GGTTGGGCAATGCCTGGTTTGTAACCGCATCCAGCACGCGCTCCCAGGGGTCGAACTTGCCGTTGCGGTTGTAGTCAATAAATATCGCTGCTGTGCCCGCTGCGAAGCTGGCGATCGAGCTTGTCTGTGTTGCCTGCAGATAATAAGAGCTATCGTGATACATCGGTACCGCAGGAAGTGTTTTTCTAAAGTCGGTATATGCCTGGGTAGCATTGGCATTGTTCAGGAACGGATTTGCATTACCGTTATTCAATAGCACCTGGTTGGCGGGAGCTGTTAGCACTGATACATTACCTATGTCAAGACCCGCACCGGACGTGGCTTTTGAACCTTCGCAGTAGCAATAGTAGAACGGAGCAATGTTAACTTGCTTAGGCGCCGTAGTATACGACTGACCCGAAGCCAAACAAGTTACCGTAACACGATACCATTTAGGTGCGGAGATCACATCTGTTATATTTCCTGAAGTGCTAACAGTACCCGTCCAGTTTGCCCAGCTGGTGCCATTGGTCGATGTTTGCCATTGGAAACTAAAACCTGAATAAATAGACAGGCCTGCCAGGCCAAGGCCGAATGGCTTGTTAGGACAAACTGAATCCGGACCTGAAATAGAGGTAGTTGGTGTGCCTGTACATGGAACCTGCCCCCAAAGGTAGCTCTGACCGCTAGCGGGCTTGCCCGATACTGAGGCTGTATAAAGAGTAGAGGACGATGTAGGATTGGCACTTGTGTTATTAAGTGTTTGCCAGTCTGACTGGTCTTTTGCAATACCGATGGCACCACCACTGCCGGTAGAACCAAAAGTAGTTGAACCACTTTCCTGCTGATACATGATCTCTATCGGACCGCCTTCGTAAAGTATGTACTGGTATGTGATCCAGCCTGGGTAACTCGACCATGGATACGAGCCCCAGTTCTTAAATTCAAGGGTGAACACACGGTTAGGTGCAGTACCCGTCGTCAGGTAGCTAACGGGACTAGCCGCGCCACTGCCGGTTGCGTCACCGGACCCGTCGTGCCAGCAAGCCATAACGCAGGGGCCATTATTTTGAAGGTAGCTTTGCGGAGCACCATAGTACCAACTGTAACCTGTTGTGTTATTGCCAAAACTCATTACGCCATTGGTCACCGCAGTTACCGTTGTATAAGCAGTCCCGGCAAAAGTGAATGTAAAACCGATTGGAATATTAGACACATACCAATCGTCCCAGTTACTGCTTGAGAAACTTACAGGCGTACCACCGGACAAATAGTTGAAAGTCTTTTGTGAAGCGGTAAACGGGTAAGAAGCGGCCGTAGGGAACTGTGCCATAGTCACGACGGGGATTAATAAGCTAAGAATGCTGAGAACAAAAATTGTCCTGATCCTTTGAGTGAATTTCAGTGTATTCATCACTTCAATAATTAAATGATTTAAGGATTGTGTGGAAATCCGTTATAAAAGGCAATTTTTTTATTAACGAGAAGTAAATCTAAATAAATTAAATTGGAATTAAAAGAAAATTAAACTGAAATTAAAAAGGTAGCCCTCTCTTAGACATATTAATTAAATTTTTACCATTTAAAAGGCCAATCTGCTTTTTTGAAGTCAAAAGGCTATCAATTTTTACTCCCAATATTTTCTTCTATTTTTACGCCCACATAAAAAAATCATTATGCAATTCCCGGATACACTGAAATACACCAAAGACCACGAGTGGATCAAGATCGAAGGCAATACGGCTACTGTAGGTATCACTGAGTTTGCGCAGCGCGAGCTGGGCGACATCGTTTTCGTTGACATTGCTGCAAAAGGCAAAAGCCTGGAGACCAACGATATATTCGGAACCGTAGAAGCTGTTAAAACCGTATCTGACCTCTACCTGCCGGTAAGTGGTGCTATTGACGAAGTGAACCCGGAACTGGAAGGCAATCCTGAATATGTGAACCAGGATCCTTATGGCAAAGGCTGGATGATCAAAATGACCATGAGCAATCCTGCAGAAGCCGAAGGCCTGATGGATGCAGCCGCTTATCGCCAGCTGATTGGTGAATAAGCCATGAGTAAACTTTTCTCACAAGACTCTCCATATAAAAACAGAGCAAGGTGGCTGGCTATAGCCTGGACCTTGCTCATTTTTATTTTATGCTTTTTGCCGGGGCAGGAACTGCCCGATGTCGATATACCCTTCATCGACAAATGGGCGCACCTGGTGCTCTTTGGCATATTTAGCTTTCTCTGGCTTTGCTCCACCCCCACACGGAATGCTTACTTCCTGTGCTCACTGTTCACCATAACTGTTTTTGTAGGGTGGCTGGTAGAATACATCCAGGGCCATTATGTATCCGGCCGCACGCAGGATAATATGGATACGCTCGTCGATAGCGTGGGCGGCCTCATAGGTATTCTGGTTTTCGTGATGCTTTTCTACGCTAACGAAAGGAAACAGGCGGCGCAAAAGAGATAATAACTTGTATTTTAGCTCCTCTTTTTAATAACTAATGATCTACAGAAGTAAAGCCCCGTTGCGCATCGGGTTGGCGGGCGGCGGTACTGACGTAAGCCCTTACTGCGACCTATACGGCGGCGCTATATTGAACGCGACCATTTCTTTATTTGCCTATGCAACCATCGAGTTGCTTGACCAGCCGATCGTTCAGCTGGAAGCGATAGACCGGCAGGAAACCGTGCAATACGACATGGCAGACACGCTGCCTATCGATGGCAAACTGGACCTGGCCACCGGTGTATACAACCGCATCGTAAAAGAGTATGGCAAACTGCCTTCAGGCTTTAAGCTGACAACATCAGTAGATGCACCTGCAGGTTCAGGCCTTGGCACTTCGTCAACATTGATGGTAGCAATTCTCGGAGCATTTGCTGAATGGCTCAGGCTGCCGCTGGGTGAATACGACGTTGCACACCTCAGCTACCAGATAGAACGCGTGGACCTGGCAATGGCCGGCGGTAAGCAAGACCAATACGCAGCCACTTTCGGCGGAGTGAACTTTATGGAGTTCTACGATGACGATAAAGTGATCGTGAACCCGCTGCGCATAAAGCCGCAATACCTCTACGAATTGGAAAATAACCTGCTGTTGTATTTTACAGCAACCAGCAGGCTGTCTTCTACCATCATAGAAGCACAAAGTAAAAATGTGACGGACAAGAACCAGCAATCTATAGATGCGATGCATCACTTGAAAGAGCAGGCGCAGATGATGAAAGAAGCCCTGTTGAAAGGCCGTGTAAATGATATCGGCAGAATACTCGATTACGGATTCAAGTATAAAAAGCAGACGGCGGTGGGTATTTCCAGCGGAAGAATGGACGAGATATATGAAGCCACACTGAAAGCGGGAGCTACCGGTGGTAAGATATCGGGCGCGGGCGGTGGTGGATTCATGATGTTCTATTGTCCCGCAAACACCCGCTATAATGTACACCAGGCGCTAAGCGGCTTTGGCGGCGATGTTCGCCCTTACCAGTTCACCGAAAGAGGCCTGTCAACCTGGAGCGTATAAGCTATGGAGTGTATCATATTAGCAGGAGGATTGGGCACCCGGCTTCGCAACACAATAGGCGACTACCCTAAGTGCATGGCCGAAGTAAATGAAAAACCTTTCCTTCAGTACATCCTCGATTACCTGCAGGAGCAGGGATGCAGCAGCATCATACTTTCATTAGGTTACAAGCACGAGATCATCACCGACTGGTTGCAACAACAGAAGTATAGCTTCACGATTGACCATGTAATAGAAGAAGAACCACTGGGTACCGGCGGGGGTATTCAGCTGGCGCTCAAAGCAGCAAAAGAGAATAATGTAGCTGTACTTAATGGAGACACCATGTTTCGCGTCGATCTCAGGCAACAATTCGATCAACATACCCAATACCATGCCGAAACAACGCTGGCATTAAAACCCATGCGGCAGTTCGAACGGTATGGTGTTGTAAACTGTGATACAAGCGGGAAGGTTACATCATTTGAAGAGAAGCGCTACCGCGATGAAGGCCTGATAAACGGTGGTGTGTATGTGATCGATCGCAAGGCTTTCTTAGAACGTGAATTACCTGTAAAATTTTCGTTCGAAACAGATTACCTCGCAAAATTCGTGAGCGAAGAAAAGTTTCACGGCTTTATCAGCGATAGTTATTTTATAGATATCGGTATACCTGAAGACTACCAGAAGGCACAATCAGATTTTAAAAGCAACGTGCAATGAAAATAGCTATAGTTGGTCCTGCGCACCCGTTGCGTGGCGGCCTGGCTACATACAACCAAAGGCTGGCGCGCGAACTGCAATCGCAGGGTCACGACGTTACCATTTGGTCGTATTCATTGCAATACCCGTCTTTCCTGTTCCCAGGCACTACGCAGTATACAGATGAGCCTGCACCAAAGGATATCAATATTCGCACGGCCATCAATTCGGTCAACCCTATCAACTGGCTGAAAGTGGGCAATCAAATGAAGCGCGAAAATTATGACCTGGTCATCGTGCGCTTTTGGCTGCCGTTCATGGGTCCAGCGCTGGGCACCATTTTACGAAGGGTGAAAAAAGGCGGCCACACGCATGTGCTGTGCATTGCCGACAACGCCATACCGCACGAAAAACGCCCCGGCGATAAACAGTTCACCAGCTACTTCCTGAAAACCATTGATTCGTTCGTGACGATGAGCGAAAAAGTGAAGCAGGACTTACTAGGCATGACAGCAAAGCGCGTAACATTCCTCTCGCATCCACTTTACGATAATTTCGGAGAGCCGATGAGCAAGATGTATGCCTGCAAAGAGCTGAATTTACCTGCATCCGATAATTATATTTTGTTCTTCGGTTTCATACGTAAATACAAAGGCCTCGACATTTTGCTGGAAGCTATGGCAGACGGCCGGTTTAAAAACACGAACATCAAACTTATTGTAGCGGGAGAATTTTACGAGGACCGCAAACGCTACGACGAGCTTATAGAGCAAAATAACCTGCACGAACGGGTAAAGCTGTTCACCGATTTTATTCCCGACAGCAGGGTACGCTACTTTTTCAGCACCGCCGACCTGGTGGTACAGCCTTATCGCAATGCCACGCAAAGCGGTATTACCCAGGTGGCCTACCATTTTGAAAAACCAATGGTGGTAACGAACGTGGGTGGATTGCCGGAGCTGGTGCCCGATGGCAAAGTGGGATATGTGACCGAGCCCGATCCCGGATCGATAGCTGATGCTATCCTCAAATTCTACAACGACGGTCCGCCTGAAAGGTTCTTAAATAACCTGCAGGAAGAGAAGAAAAAGTACAGCTGGGACTATTTTACCCGCCAACTGCTGGCAACCGCTTTCGGCAAGCACTAACTATATTCAGTAATTTAGCGGCATGGAAGGATCGCACGTAAGGCCGACAGACAATTTGAATCCCCAGGAAAGGGAATATGAGAATAGTATCCGTCCGCAAACCATCGAAGAGTTTTCCGGTCAGCCACAACTCATAGAGAATCTCCGCATATTCATCAAAGCGGCCAACCTGAGAGGTGAGGCGCTGGATCACGTCTTGTTCCATGGCCCTCCCGGCCTGGGCAAAACCACTCTTTCACGCATCGTGGCCAATGAGCTGGGTGTTACCATTAAAGAAACGAGCGGTCCCGTGATCGAAAAACCGGCAGACCTTGCAGGTCTCCTCACCAGCCTGGAACCGCGCGATGTACTGTTTATTGACGAGATACACCGTCTGAGCACAGTGGTGGAAGAATATCTCTATGCAGCCATGGAGGATTTTAAGATCGACATCATGATAGACAGCGGCCCTGCTGCACGCTCGATACAGATAACGTTAAACCCTTTTACCCTTGTAGGCGCTACTACCCGTTCGGGTTTACTGACTGCGCCCTTACTCAGTCGTTTTGGTATCAAATCGAGACTCGACTATTACAAGACCGATGTGCTGCAGCATATCGTGGTGCGTGCTGCCGGCTTGCTTAATGTGAAGGTTACCTCTGACGCCGCAATGCAGATCGCGGGCCGAAGCCGCGGTACGCCCCGTATTGCCAACGGTTTGCTGCGACGCATGCGCGATTTTGCTCAGGTGCTGGGCAACGGCGTGATAGATATGAATATTGTAGAGCATGGGCTAAAAGCGCTGAATGTCGATGAAAGTGGCCTGGATGATATGGACAACCGTATACTCTCCACGCTCATAGATAAATTCAAAGGCGGACCCGCCGGTATCAACAACATCGCTACCGCGGTGGGTGAAGAGGCAGGTACTATCGAAGAAGTTTACGAACCATTCCTGATACAGGAAGGTTATATCATGCGCACGCCAAGGGGCAGAGAGGCCACTGAAAAAGCCTACCGCCACCTTGGAAAAGACCGCAAACTCAGCAATAACAGTTTATTTTAATGCGATAGTAGTATCAAGGCTTTTTAGATATTATACCCTAATTTCGTCCCAGTATCTTATAAAACTTTACCCCTTATGTCCAGTGTTTGTATCGTGACGGGATCTTCGGGCCTGATAGGCAGCGAATCCGTAGAATTTTTCTCCTCGAAATTTGACAAGGTTGTAGGCATTGACAATAATATGCGCATGCGTTTTTTCGGCGCCGATGCATCAACTGAATGGAATACTGCAAGGCTGCTTTCGCGCGTGAGCAATTTTGAACACCATGCAGCAGATATCAGGGATATAGACGCCATTGACAAAATATTTGC
>JAJNBR010000160.1 GCA_021156265.1 Flavipsychrobacter sp. | reverse complement strand
GCTAACGCAACAGGCCTATCGGCTACTATGTATAAAGTAGTAGTAACAGATGCCAACGGCTGCAAAGACTCTGCGACTGTTACACTGAACGAGCCTACACCACTCACTATTGATGCAGGCGGTAACCAAACCGTTTACTGGGGTTATCCTGATTCAGCCTGTGCTAACCTGACCGCTACCAACATGACTGGCGGTGTGCCTCCTTATTCCGTACAATGGAGCACTAACAATAATAATGCAGCTATCAATGTATGTCCTACTGCTACAACAGTGTACTATGTTACCCTTACAGACGACAACGGCTGTTCTGTAACTGACAGCGTAAAAGTATGCGTGATAGATGTACGTTGCGGCAACAAGCTGGATAAAGTAACCATCTGCCACAAAGGTCCTAACGGCTTTGTTACGCAATGTGTTTCCCTTAACACGGTAGCCAACCACCTGGCAACGCACGACGATCAACTGGCAGCCTGCGGTACAGACAAGAGCTGCACATTCGACGCACCAAAATTTGCCAGCAATGTGAAGAACCAGGCAGAGACAGTTCCGGCCTACCTGGATGCTTACCCGAATCCGTTCACAGACTATACAACAGTCAGGTTCAAACTTTCAGGAAGCCAGAACGTACAGGTAAAGGTATACGACGTCTCCGGCAAGGAAGTAACTACCCTGTTTGACGGTGCATACAAAGCCGGCAGCATACAGGAAGTTGGTTTTAAAGGAACGGACTATCCTGCGGGTGTTTATTTCCTCACGCTCACAGGCGACAACGGAGATGACATGACGAAGAAACTGGTCATTACACATTAACCTTTTGCACGCATAAGTCCTAGCGCTCGGAGCTGAAAAGCGAAGAGCGCTATTTTTTTGTAGTGGGCAGTTCACCGGTTTTATCATTGCTTTAGCATTTCCCTTTTCCCGTGTATATCAGCCTGTTAACGCAGGGGCATGAAATTTTATACTTCCTGTTCTTGTATTATGGAAGCGACGACAGGTATAAAATTGACAAAAAGAAAGTTAAAAGGACTGGCAGGCGATACGGTAAAAAGCGCGGAGGCAGTAAACCTGGTATATGTATCGGATACAATGCCGGGCATAACAAGATTTAAGAAAAACGGTGTTTTTTATTACAAATACAATAACAAGCGGGTTACAGATAAGAATGAGCTGCTGCGTATCAAAAGACTTGTGATACCGCCAGCCTGGGAGAATGTGTGGATCTGTCCCATTGAGAATGGCCATCTGCAGGTAACAGGTACCGATGTGATGGGAAGGAAACAATATAAATACCACCCGACGTGGAACGAGTTGCGCAATCATACCAAATATTCCCAGCTGCATGAATTTGGCAAGGTACTACCCGCCATACGCGAGCGGCTGCAAAAAGACCTGGCACTTCCGGGACTTCCCCTTGAAAAAGTATTGGCCGCAGCTGTATCCATCATGCAATGTACCTGCATACGTGTAGGCAACAGCGCTTATGAAAAGCTATATGGCTCCTTCGGGTTGACTACACTGAAAGACCAGCACGTAGAGATCAACGGCAGCAAGATAAAATTCAGCTTCAAAGGCAAGAAAGGAATTTTTCATGACCTGACATTGAATAGCAAAAAGCTGGCGAAAATCGTGCAAGCGTGCAGAGATATACCGGGTAAGGAACTGTTGCAATATTATAATGAGCACGGCGAGCGCAGGCCTATCGATTCAGGTATGGTGAACAACTATATCCGGCAGATCAGCAACGGTAGTTTTACGGCTAAGGATTTCCGTACCTGGGCGGGTTCGCTGCAGGCCCTGGCAGCATTTAAAGCGATCGGCAGCGCTGAAACCGTAACTGCTACAAAGAACAACATTGTACAGGCACTGGATATGGTGGCTAAACACCTGGGCAACACACGAACCGTATGTAAGAAATACTATGTACACCCGGCCATTATCGACCATTACACCAATAAAACGCTGGACAAATTCCTGTCCAAATTTGAGGAAGTCATATGCAGTGACGAAACCGGCCTCAGCCAGGATGAACAGATACTTATGAAAGTACTGGAAACAGCTCCCGGCATTATTATATGATATCCATAAGCCGCATCAGCATGGTGGCGTTGTTGGATGTCGAACACCCCTGTTTCAACTTGTAATCGAAGTCAAGATGGTCCTGCTCTACCCTGCTCTCGAAATGATAGTTAGATATCTTCCCTTTGTGGGTTTGCTCCAGGTCGCAGAGGCCGGTGTCGTGGGTAGCCACTATACCTATAGCGTTGCGGGCTATCAACCTTTCTACTACGGAGCGGGTGCCCTTCTGTTTGTCGGTGGAATTGGTGCCACGCAGAGGTTCATCGAGAAGAATTAAATAAGGCTGCTCTTCATCTTTAATAGCGTGCATGATGCGCTGCAGTCTGTTCAATTCTGCTTTGAAATAAGAAACATCGTCCTGCACCGAGTCAGTAATGCGGATGGCTGTGTAAATTTTCACTAACGGAACGGTAAACGACACGGCAGGAACCGGTACACCTATATAAGCCAGCACAAGATTAGAACCTATAGTGCGAATGAAGGTGCTCTTGCCGGTCATATTGGCGCCTGTAAGCAGATAGAAGCGTTCGTTGACACCTATGGTAGCACTGTTACCCACAGCTGTGGCAGCAGAAATAAGGGGATGCTTCAGATCTATTGCGGTAATAGCAGTTTGCTGTGCATTTACAGCCGGATATACATTTGCAGGGTGATTGAAGGCGTAAGTCCCAAGACTGGTGTGCACATCAAAAATATCCACGTAGTCAAATGCTTCGCTGAGCAGTTGCCTGTTTTGCGCGCGCCATTTTTCCAGTTTCAGCAAGCAGTAGATATCAAACAGGAAAAACGAATTCATCAGTGGACCGACCATATTATTTGCGCGGCTGTCAAACAGGTTGACCAATTTCCGGAATTGTGCGATTTCCACTGCTGACGTCTTTGCAATAGCGTTGCAGCGCTGTAGTAGTTCGGTATGAAAAACATTGCCGGCAATTATGTGCAACAGGCTCTCATATTTGTCTATAAGTTTCGCGCTGCGGCCTACCAGGACGTGGTTGCGCTTGATGTCTTTGGAATAAATGATCCCGAAGGTCCAGTTGATAACGAACATCCATACCAAACCACTGTGAATCGTACCGCGCAACACTGATAGAATGAAAAACGTCAGTGACAGTATCGGTATAATAACAGCTGCGATGTGCAGAAGCTTTTTATCAATAAACTTATCTTCCAATTGCATCCACGATAAGATATGCTCTCTGTCTTTCACGCCTTCTTCGCCCGCGGCACCGGCAACGCGGAAGGTTTGCAAGAGATCGGGGTTGGCGGCCAGTTCTTTAACCACTTCCTGCCGTTGTCTGATCTCCTCCCCTGCTGCGTAAGGATGCTGCAGTAATTGTGCTAAAGCTTTGTAACCGCTGTGTGTCACCGAACGACACAGCATCTGGAACACAGAGCCATCGCCAAATATATCGAGGTCGTAGGAATATGGGTGCGAAGCGTCGACCAATTCTTTACCGGCCAGGAAAGCGGTATGATCTCCCTCAAGTGTCTGCAGCTCGTCGTTTAGCAATTTGATATTGAGCAGCAATAACTTGTGCCTGTCTTTGAAAGCGCCATGCCGTTTTACAGTATACATGAAAGCCACAAATGCAGCGATGGCAAGTCCCCAGTAAATAGTGGTATCTCGCGCAAAAGCGAAGTATACGGCAAGCAATAGCGCGCAGCCGGTTACCAACCGCAGTGTCGACAAGCCATTGATCTGCTTCTGCAGTGCATTTGCCTGCGCTTCTTTGGCTGATAGCTGGCCGGAGTAGTATTCGAAGGGATTCATCTGTTCAAAAGAAAAAAGCCCCGGAAACGGGGCTTAAAATTAAGTTTTATGCGGTCAGTTCGCTTTGACTATGGTAAGAACTGTTCAATTCAGGATTTGCTTGCTCTGCGGCTTCGATAGGTGCGAAGTTAGACAGCGCCTCTCCCTTGTTCTTGCGTACGGCTGTTGTATGTTCGTAGTGTACAGAAGGTTTTCCGTCAGCGGTCACTACGGTCCACCCGTCGTCCATAGTAAACACTTTGTGTGTTCCCAGGTTGATCATCGGCTCAATAGCCAGCACCATGCCCTCTTTCAGGCGTTTACCATCGCCGCGGCGACCATAGTTGGGTACCTGCGGGTCTTCGTGCAGCTTTTTACCTACACCATGGCCTACCAGCTCGCGGACTACGCCAAAACCATTCAGCTTTGAAGTGTGGCTCTCCACAGCGTAAGAAATATCGCCAACACGGTTATTCTCATGCGCAGCATATACCGCTTTAGCCAAAGCTTCCTTCGTCACACGCATTAGTTTGAGAACATCGGGTGCAACGTTGCCTATGGCAAATGTATAAGCATGATCGCCGTAGTAGCCATTCATGTATACGCCGCAGTCAACGGAAATAATATCACCGTCCTTCAGCCTGTAATCGCCGGGAAAGCCGTGTACCACCACCTCGTTCACTGATATACACAGGGAAAATGGAAATGGATTATCAGCCGGTCCGTAACCTTTAAAAGCCGGCACGCCACCATTGTCGCGTATTACCTGCTCGGCCATCTGGTCGATGGAGAGCGTAGTGATGCCGGGCTTTAAAAAGTTTGCCACCTCGGTTAAGGTGGCAGTGACTAATAAAGCACTTTTTCTAATTAACTCAATTTCGTCTTTCGTTCTGATATGTATCATAACAGCACTAAAATCATTTTACACGGAAGCCGGCTGGCTACGGCCAGTGATACGGCCGGTCTTCATCAAACCGTCGTATTGGCGCATCAGCAGATGGCTTTCTATTTGTTGTAATGTATCGAGGACAACACCTACACCGATAAGCATTGATGTACCACCGAAGAAAGAAGCAAAGCCACTTGTTACACCCATCAGACCTGCGATACCCGGCATAATACCTGCGATAGCGAGGAAGACAGCACCCGGCAGGGTGATACGATCCATGATGGTAGCAATATAGTTGGCTGTAGGTTCGCCGGGTTTTACACCGGGAATAAAGCTATTGTTACGCTTCAGGTTATCTGCCATCTCCGTCGGGTTGAAGATCAGGGCAGTATAGAAGTAGGTAAAGGCAATAACCAGGAATGCATACACAATGTTGTACCACAGGTTCTGAGGATCAGACATCGCGCTCACAAAGCCCTGGGCTGTTTCATTCTGCGCAAAACCAACAATGGTAGCCGGAATGAACATGATAGCCTGGGCAAAGATGATAGGCATAACACCAGCAGAGTTCACTTTCAAAGGAATGAAATCGCGGGCACCGGATACTTCTTTGGCCGCATTGGTGCTGCCAATAATGCGGCGTGCAAAGTTCAGCGGTATTTTACGCACACCTTGCGTGAGCAGTATCAGACCGACGATCACAGCAATGAATACAGCCAGCTCTACCAGGAATATCAGCAGACCACCGCCACCACCAAGGTTACGTGCGGCAAACTCCTGGAACATAGACTCCGGAAGGCGGGCCATGATACCCACCATGATGATGAGCGACACACCGTTACCGATACCTTTGTCTGTGATCTTTTCACCCATCCACATTACGAACAGCGTACCTGCAGTAAGAACTACTACTGTAGACAGCCAGAACAGGAATGGAGGGAACTCGGCAACAATAGCGCCGGCAGTTTGCGTACGCAGGTAAGCAACGTATGCGCTAGCCTGGAAAGCAGTTACCAGTACAGTAAGATAACGAGTGTATTGATTGATCTTTTTGCGGCCGCTGTCTTCGCGCTGCATTTTTGCGATCTGCGGTACTACGATACCTGCCAGCTGCATAAAGATAGAAGCAGAGATGTAAGGCATTACACCCAGTGCGAAAATGGACGCACGGCTAAAGGCGCCGCCCGCAAACATGTTGAAAAGGCCGAGGAGACCTTCTTTACTGCCTTCAAGTGCTAAGAGGTTTGGGTTGATACCGGGCAGGGTTACATAGCAACCGATACGGTAAATAGCTACAAGCAATATTGTAAACAGGATACGCTTACGGAGCTCCTCAATACTCCAGATATTCTTGAGCGTTTCAATTAATTTCTTCACTGGAACTGTTGTTAATCAATCAATAATGTGAATGCGAATAAACGATAAAAGACGCACTTATCCAAATGCGTCTTTTCGTTTCAGGAATTATTTAGATGAGTTCTACAGTACTGCCTGCAGCCTCTATCGCTTCTTTAGCTTTTGCGCTAATGGCGTTCACCTTGAACAACATTTTAGCTTTCACTTCGCCGTTACCGAGGATCTTCACGGCATCGGTACGGTTGATCAAACCATTGATATACAAATTATCAAGCGAGAATTCTGTGATGTTGTATTTCTCCACCAGGAAATCGATCTGGCCAAGGTTGAATACTTTGTAATCAATACGGTTCAGGCTCTTGAAACCGCGCTTAGGCATACGGCGCTGGATAGGCATCTGACCACCTTCGTGACCTTTCTTAGACTGGTAACCGGTACGAGCTTGCTGACCTTTGTTACCTTTTGTTGCCGTTCCGCCATGTCCGCTACCTTCACCGCGACCAATACGTTTGCCTTTCTGAGTTGCGCCTTCTGCAGGCTTTAAATTATGGAGTTGCATATGCTACAATTTTTGAACTTGCGCGGAATGTGTAACCGCTCGCAAATCAGTTAATGATTATTTTACTTCTTCAACCTTCACCAGGTGGTG
>JAJNBR010000159.1 GCA_021156265.1 Flavipsychrobacter sp. | reverse complement strand
CGACATTTTACTTTCGTATAGCGGTCTTTACTATGAACAGCGTTCTTAGTTCATATATGTAGCAGTCTTCATATTTTTCGTTTGAGCAATACCGCAATTAGACTACCTTTGCGCCCGATGATAATGGTGCAAATCGTTAACAAATCTCCCCATCAGCTACCGGAATACCAGACAGCGGGTAGCGCGGGCATGGATCTTCGGGCCTGGTTGCCGCAACCAGTGACGCTGCAACCCATGGAGCGCCGGCTTATCCCTACCGGATTATATATGGCTTTACCACAGGGTTACGAAGCCCAGATACGCCCACGAAGTGGCCTGGCAATAAAGCGAGGCTTGAGTCTCGTCAACACCCCAGGCACAATCGACAGCGATTACCGCGGCGAGGTCATGGTGCCGGTGATCAATCTTTCACGCGAGCCGCAGGTTATAGCTGACGGTGAACGCATAGCTCAAATGGTGATAGCACGTTATGAGCAGGCGGGTTGGGAAATGGTTACTCAGCTGGAAGAGACCAGTCGCGGCGCCGGCGGCTTTGGCAGTTCCGGGACTTTATAATTCAAACATTAGCATTTAGAATATTTACAAATGAACATCATTATTCCAATGGCTGGTATGGGCAAAAGAATGAGGCCCCATACGCTCACTACCGCTAAACCACTGCTGCCAATAGCAGGTAAGCCTATCGTGCAGAGGCTGGTCGAAGATATCATGGCTACCAGCAATGAAAAAATTGAAGAGATCGCATTCATCATAGGCCCAAGCTTTGGTGCGGATGTAGAGAAGCATCTGTTGTCTGTAGCTGAAGGGTTAGGAGCTAAAGGGAAGATATGCTACCAGCATGAACCCATGGGTACTGCCCATGCCATATTGTGTGCAGCAGACAGCCTGAAAGGTAACGTGTTTATCGCTTTCGCTGATACGCTCTTCAAAGCCACCTTTAGCATTGATACCGATAAGGATGCTATTATCTGGACGCAAAAAGTACACGATCCATCAGCATTCGGTGTGGTAAAGCTCAACAATGCAGGACAGATCGAAGCATTTGTCGAAAAACCGAAGACCTTTGTATCAGACCTGGCTATCATTGGTGTTTACTATTTCAGGGACGGGGAAAATCTGAAAAAGGAGCTGCAGCGCCTGATCGATGAGGACATTAAACTAAAAGGAGAATACCAGATAACCGATGCCATGGACCATATGCTGAAAAAAGGCATGAAGTTCTATACCGACCAGGTGGAAGAATGGCTTGATTGCGGTAACAAGGATGCAACCGTCTATACCAACCGCCGTGTGCTCGACATCAAAAAAGACGCTGAACAGCTGGTGGCATTATCTGCGAGGATCGAGAACTCGGTGATCATTGCGCCCTGTTATATAGGTGACAACGTGGTTGTTAAAAATTCCGTGGTTGGTCCTTATGTTTCGCTGGAGAAAGGTGCGATTATTGAAGATTCCAGAATTGCGGACAGCATTGTGGGGCAGGACAGTATTGTTAAAAATATGCAGCTCCAAAATTCCATGTTAGGGAAAAACGTAAATTACAGTGAAAAGCCCCGTGAACTAAGCCTGGGTGACTTCTCAACCCAAATATGATATTATTTCGCCGCCGGAGACACGCTTGTCTTATTGTTGTAATTATCCTATTCATAGCAGGTGATATCCCGGCACAGGAAAGCGGGGAAACTCCGTCTGTTGCCGGTATGAGAGGCAAAGAGGCCGATGCTCTGTATTTTGACGCCGTTAAAGCCCGGATAAAAGGCGATAATGCGGAAGCTGAAAGGATACTGGAGCAAGTCATCAAAATTAAACCTGATGCGGCGGGCGCCTATTATGACCTGGCCCGCTTAAGCCTGCCTGCACGACCTGAAAGAGCCATTGACAATATACGAAAGGCCCTGGCACTGGAACAAGACAATAAATGGTACCGGGCGCAGTATGGCGAGATACTCGCTTTTAAAAATGAATACACCCAGGCTGCCGAAGTGTATGACAAGCTGGCGGCTGAAGAGAAATTTAATGAAGACTACCTTCTCAAATCATCACTTCTTCATCAGCGTGCAGGCAATTACAAAAAGTCGCTGAACGCTATAGATAAACTGATAGAACGAACTGACCGCGATGAGGAAATGATGATGCAGAAATACCAGCTGTATCTTAAAATGAATGATGTGGAAGGCGCGGCTAAGGTAGTGCAGGAACTCATTGACATGGATCCTACAGAAGGGAAGTTTTACTCGTTGCTGGCAGATATTTACGACAACAATAAACAACCTGAAAAAGCAGCGGAAGTACTGAAAAAGGCAGAACAACTATTTCCCGACGACCCCGCGGTGCAGCTAGGCATTGCCGACCATTACAAAAAGAAGAATGACACGATAAAGTTCAAACAGTACGTGCGTAAAGCGCTGTTAAATAAGTCTTTTGACGCCGAAACACAGTTGGTGCTCCTGGTTAACTATATGCAGGAGATAGGCAATGATTCAGCACAACGCATAGAAGCGCTCGACATCGCCCGGCAGATTGCCGAAAATTATAAGGACAAGGCCGAAGTGCTGGGTGTGTATGGCGATCTGCTATCATTAAATAATGAGCGTGAAAAGGCGCAGGAACAGTATAAAAAGGCGCTGGCTATAGATCCTTCGCGGTTTCCTGTATGGAGAAATTTTCTGTTCAACTATACAGAACGCAAGTATGCCGATTCGCTGATCTTTTATAGCGGAAAGGCTTTGAAGCTTTTTCCCAACCAGGCCACCCTTCATATGCTCAACGGTATTGGGTACACCAATAAAAAAGACTACATGAAGGCCATTAAGTCATTTGGTCGCGCTGCGGATATGCAACCTGAAGAGGACAAACAGCAGCTTGCAGACATTTACATGTATCTTGGAGATGCTTATAACAGCGCCAGGCAGTATGCAGAGTCGGACAGCGCTTTCGAAACTGCCCTAAGGTTGATACCCGGAAATGCGACAGTCCTTAATAACTATGCATATTACCTGTCGGTGCGGGGCGAACGACTTGATGCTGCCGAGAAAATGTCGAAAAAATCTCTTGAGTTATCGCCTGAACAGGCAACGTTCATGGATACTTATGGCTGGATATTATACAAGCAGAAAAAGTACGACGAAGCAAAAAAGTACATCCAGAAAGCGATAGATGCGGATCCACAAAATGCAGATGGCACACTTTATGACCATCTCGGTGATATCGAGTTTAAGTTGAGTAACAAGGATAAGGCCGTAGATCTATGGAAAAAGGCCAAGGAAAAGGGAAGCGATAATGCACAGCTCGATAAGAAAATACAAGACCAGAAGCTATATGAGTAAGTCCACGTTGTGGATGCTACTGTCCGTGTTTGCATTGATAATCACTTCCTGCAAGGTGGGGAAGCAACCTGTGCGCCGGCAGGTAAAGATCGTTGACTCGACTAAAATGAAGACGCGCTATGGAGTGGTAAGTGTGGATACACCCGGCGCTAAACCGGTAGTTAGAACTGAGACCGCTTCCACGCCTGTTGCTGCTTCTCCTGTTTCTTCCGAGCGGCAAACGCTCATCAATAACCTAACCCCGTTGTGGAAAAAGACCACCAGCTTCAGCACGTTTAGTGGCAAAGCTAAAATGCACTATGCCGGCATGGGCCAGAAACAAGAGTTTACGGCCAACATTCGCATTCAGAAAGACAAGATAATTTGGGTGAACGTGACTGCTCTTGGTGGCATTGTTAACGTAGCACGTGTATACATTACACCTGACAGCATTTTCCTCATCAACTACTTGCAGCGTGAAGCGCACAGGATGCATATCAGCCAGGCTAATAAATTGCTGCCTGCGCCGGTGGATTTCAATATTATGCAGAACCTGATACTCGGCAATGCATTGAGTAATGCAGGCCAGCCTATAGATGCCCGTGACTTTGGTGGCACGTTGAGTATTGAGGTAGAAGATAATGGCACCAGGCAATTACTGAGCTATAATAAAACCGATAGCACCATGCGCTCGCTGCAAATGCGCACAAAGGATAACCGGACTGAGGGTATGATCCAGTACGGGAACTACGACATGGTCTCCGGCCATAAGTTTGCTACCAGCAGGGCCATTAGCCTGAGCAATGTAGGCGAACCGTATTACCTGGATATGAACTTCAACAGTGCCGAATTTGATCAGGCTACTGATTTCCCTTTCTCCATACCTAAGAACTACACGCTTAAATAATAAGCGAAGTTGATTTATCAAGAGGTTTCTTTAAGTGTTTGGAAAGGACTGTGTTGAATTTGGGCGCAAGATTAGTTTCTTTGCGTTATTTTGCTGACATAAAACATACTCCTGGATGAAGGTAGTGATATTTGCCGGCGGCCGCGGAACACGTATTTCCGAAGAAACGTCGCTGAAGCCCAAACCTATGATCGAAATAGGCGGCAAACCTATTCTTTGGCATATCATGAAGATATATGCCGCATATGGCCATACAGAGTTCATTATTTGCCTGGGTTATAAGGGTTGGATCATCAAAGAGTATTTCGCCAACTATTTTCTGCACAATACCGATATCACGGTTGATCTATCCAATAACTCTATAGAGGTACACAACAACTTTGCGGAGCCGTTTAAAGTATCATTGATAGACACGGGGTTAGATACAATGACTGCCGGCAGGCTAAAGCGCGTGCTTCCCTATATAGGTAATGAACCCTTTATGCTAACGTACGGTGACGGTGTCTGCAACGTAAACCTTGATGATTTGCTACGCTACCATAAAGCAAGTGGCAAGGTCTGTACGATGACAGCTATACAGGCTACAAGTCGTTTTGGTGTTATCAAAATGGAGGATGACGGAACGATTGACAGTTTTGAAGAAAAGCCGGAGGATTCAGGTACCTGGATCAATGGAGGTTTTTTCATACTGGAGCCGGGGATAGCTAAATACCTCGACGGTAATATGGATGATATGATGTGGGAGCGCAAGCCGATGGATGACCTGGCACGTGACCGACAAATAAATGCCTACAAGCACCATGACTTCTGGAAATGCATGGATACCCTGCGTGATAAAGAGGAACTGGAACATCTTTGGGAAAACCAACCACTGTGGAAAAAATGGTAAACGAACAATACCTCCGCTCAATATTTGAGAACAAGCGTGTTTTTGTAACTGGTCACACGGGCTTTAAAGGCGCATGGCTGATCCAAATACTCCATTGGCTGGGCGCTGACGTAAAAGGGTTCTCTCTGGCGCCCGAGAAGACCAACGATCTCTATAACCAGATCGACGGCGACAAGCTTTGTTACAATTCCATCATCGGCGACCTGCGCGACCTGCATTTATTGCAAGGGGAGCTGGTACGCTTCGAACCCGATTTCGTTTTCCATCTTGCTGCGCAGTCGCTAGTTCGTCGCAGCTACGATCAGCCGGTGGATACCTTTATGGTAAATACGCAAGGTACGGTTCACGTGCTGGAGGCTATTCGCAGCCTGGCTAAGCCTTGTGTTGCGCTCATGATCACAACCGATAAAGTATACGAGAATCCCGAGCGTGGTGTTGCTTTTAAAGAAGATGATAAGCTGGGAGGATACGATCCTTATTCAGCCAGCAAGGCTGCTGCCGAGATCGTGATCGACTCTTACCGTCGTTCGTTTTTTCACGCCGATACATACAACGATCACCGAAAAGCAGTAGCGTCGGTGCGTGCCGGTAACGTGATAGGTGGCGGAGATTATTCCGACGACCGTATCATTCCCGATATAGTTCGCGCACTGGATTTTGATGAATCGGTAGGTGTGCGCAATCCCAATTCAATACGTCCGTGGCAGCACGTTCTTGAGCCGCTGGGCGCGTACTTGATGTTGGCAGCACGTATGAGCGAACAGCCGGTGGAGCTGAGCACAGCTTTCAATTTCGGACCTAATGAAAGTGATATGCTGAAAGTAGAAGAGCTGGTGAAAATATTCCTGACAAAATTTGGTAAAGGAACATACAAGATGTCGATGGACGCTAAAGCGCCGCACGAAGCTAAACTGCTTTTGCTGGACAGCAGTAAAGCGCACCAGCTATTGAACTGGCAGCCAAAACTGGATGCAAAAACGGCTATCGAATGGACGGCTGATTGGTATGCGAACAGGGACGATGATGCAAATACTAAATGTCTTCAACAAATAAAACAATATTTCTCGGAGGGATAAACCTATGTGGCATTTTCATCCATTGGAATTACATGGTGCTTATGTGATAGACATGCCTGCTTTTGCTGATGCAAGGGGTACTTTTATCAAGACCTTTCACACCGGTGCGCTGTTGCACAAGGGCATCGAGTTCAAACTGCGTGAAAGCTATTTTTCACTGTCAAAGAAAGACGTGATACGCGGCATGCACTTCCAGTTGCCGCCGCACCATCATTCCAAGGTCGTATTCTGTCCGCAGGGTGCTATTCTTGACGTTATCATTGATCTTCGTAAAGATTCGCCTACATACGGCAAATACCATGCAGAAGAACTATCGGCTGATAACCACAAGGCCTATTATATACCTGAAGGCTTTGCTCATGGTTTTAAGTCGCTGACCGATGATGCTATCACTTATTACCTGGTTTCATCGGAATACAGCCAGGAGCACGACACCGGCATTCGTTACGATAGTATAGGTTTCGATTGGGGAACAGCTAAACCTGTTATTTCCGACAGGGATCTTTCTTTTACCGGGCTGCAGGAGTTTCAAACACCATTCAGCATCTGATCAAAATAATAAAGGCAAGCT
>JAJNBR010000158.1 GCA_021156265.1 Flavipsychrobacter sp. | reverse complement strand
CGTAAAGATAAAACACTGCGCGGCAATGAATAAAAAAAGCCACCCTCATAAGGATGGCTTTCTCTATTTGAAGCGTTTTTCTATTTCAATACAGAGAAACGCCCGGATATCTTTTCTTCGCCATTGTTCATCAACAGCGTATAATTGCCCGCAGGCATATCCATAACAGGAAGGGTGGAGCTGTATGTTTTGGTTGCAGTTTCGCTCCATTGCCTCAGCACGCGGCCGCTCATATCCAGTATCGCCACCGTGAATGGCTGTGCGTTCTTCCATGTGGCGTTGATGCGCAGTTGTGTGATGGCGGGATTGGGGAAGAGAACAACGTTATTTTCTGCTTTATCCATGCCAGGCACGGTTACGATAGGTGGCGTGAAGGTGAACGACTGATAGAAATAGTTGTAGCGCTCTGAGTTGGTAGTGTATTCCCAAATGCTGCCTGTGTTGTTCCAGTACATACGCTCGTAGTGGCTGAGCAGTGTGTCGGCGTTATAGAAGTAATTATTCTTTTGAAATTTTATCCAACCTGGCTGCATGATCGAGTATCCCTGCCATTCTGCGCTAGTAGGGTTGTTATTCGCATCGTACTCGTAGATAAACCTGTCGTCATCGCGCCACGTAGATGAGGAGAATAGCCATATCTGCGCTGTGTCGCCGGCCAGGTTGCCCGCAACATCATAGCCATATGCACGGCGGTCTTTGTTTTCCCAAACCAGGTAAGTCGCATCCCATACCTGGAATATTTTATCGCTAAGGCGGCCGTTTGCATCGTAGCTATACAGCGTGCGGTTCTTTAATATCCACGTGCCCATCTGCCACAGCTCAAATACTTCTTCGCTCAGCTTGCCGCCTGTATAGCTATATGTGCGTTTGAAACTGTTTTCCCACTGGCCGGTGCCGCTGTTGACTACCTCCGCAAGCTTGACAGCGAGGTTGCCGACATTGTACGTATATGTTTCGCGTATGGTATTTTTCCACTGGTTGTTGACCCACCACCAGTATTTATACAAAGTAAGATTGCCTGATGCGTCGTAGGTATAATCGTCCTGTTCGTAGTTCATGAAGCTCACTCCGCCGTTTTGCGAAATGGTGCGGGTGCGGTTGGTAACATTACTTTTTGCATCAATGGTCTGCTTTTCTACTTTGTCACGGTACCAGGGCACCGGTGCGGCCTGGTTGTAGGTGTAGTGCACAGACGAATCGTGCAGGAAGCGTTCCTCGCTTACACTGAACAGTAGCGATTTTACTGGATCCCATGTAGGCAGGCTGGCATGGTTGCCGCCGTAGTAGTAATTCATCGAGTCGGCAGCCGGTGAAAATTCTATGCCGTTATGGTCTTGAATGGAGTAACCGGTTTGTCGCCACAAAGTCTGGGCATCACAAATAGGGCTCATAATAGTGGCAGCGATAGCCGCGAGTAGCATTTTTCTCATATCTCTTTCACAAATGAGGCGCAAAGATACGGCTTTCGGACGCTGAAAAAGCCCGTTTAGAAAGGGGCTTTTCAATGAAAAAAGGGATGGCTTTTGCCATCCCTTTTTCGTTAGTTTAACTTTTGGTTGCAATTACAGTTTTACTATCTGCTGCAGGCCGCTGCGGCCGTCTGTGTCCTGAACGCGTATCATATAGTTGCCTGCCGGTATTTTCGACATGTTGATGGTAGGATTTTGCTTACCACCTTCAAAGGTGAACTCTTTCACCAGCTGGCCTGTTACAGAAAGTATAGACACCTTACCGATGGTGCGCGCGTATTTTATTTCCAGCACGTTTGTTACCGGGTTAGGGTTCATGCTGAAGCTAAGCTGCTGTGCAATATCGTTCACGCTCGTGGCTTTGTTCAGTGCATCAACGATACCTGCAGCACTCCCATTCTTTTCGTTGTACCATATTTTATGATCGGTACCGCTGGCCACTACTACGTGCGGCATGCCATTGCCTCCATAATTGGCCTGATCGATAACCTTGCCTGTATTATCAAATATGCTGATCTCGGCGGGGTCAAGTCCCTGGGCCGTGGCGTAGGTCTGCAGGTCTGTGCAGTTGTCGTCGCCGTAGTCGCTGATAAGATAATACTCTACTTTGCCGGGATGGCCAGCTGAATAGTTTTGTACAGCATTATATGCATTTTTTGTAGCTGCGTCGCAAGCTCCGCAAGGCATTACCCAAACCATAACAATGGTCTTTCCGGCGTCTAGCTTATCAAACAGGGTATGGCTGGCACTATTGCAATCGGTGGCGGTGAAATTGGTAGCAATGGTCTGCGCATAACCCGCAGCTGCTACGGCGACAAGGCCTAAAGTGGTAAAGATTTTTTTCATATCGAGGTTGATTTATGTATTCTTAATACAAGTTACGGAATTTTTGGATTGGGATTATGATTTGGGTCATAGAAAGCCTGCTGCGTCTTTACTTGGGTTAAAAAGAAAGGGTGGCTGATCTGGTCAGTCACCCTTTCTTTTGCCAGGCACTATTATTATCTCTTAGCTTGCCAGCTGGCAAAATTCAGAAGCGGGATATCGACTGTGAGGGTAACGCTGAACCTGTGGTACAATTCACCCGCATTGGGAACATCGGTGTTCCTGATGCGCGGGCCAAACTGGTAACCTGCCCCAAACGACAGCGGAGTTTTGGGAATGCCGTAAAACAGGAATGCGCCGGGCGCTACAATGTCTTTCAGCTGGATGATGGGCACCTGGGAGGTACCGCTGTCTTTGGCTCTGAACGAGGCAACCGTACCCACGTCGATGACACTGATAAAGAGAGTAGCCGAACTTTTGCGCCAAAAGCAGCCCCGGCTGAAGGCAATACCTACGGGAGCCAGCAGGCCGTAGGTATTTACCTTTTGGTTTGAGTTGATATTTTTTATCCACTCGTGGCCTCCGTAGGGGCCAATATAACCGTTCAGCGAAATATTCCAGGCTACTTCACGCTTGTGGCGCGACGAGCCGGCAGGCAATACCGTAGCCTCTATCGCATTGCTGATATCTTCGGAATTTTTTGCGCTGGATACTGAGGACATAAAGCTGCCCGTACGGATTAGGACTGTGCCAAAGCGGCTGGCGTACTTCAGGCGCTCATTTTCAGATTCCAGTGTGTTAACACTCCGATAGCCGTCAATTGTTTTTTTATCGAAGGCGTAATTATACACGCTGTAGGTGTTGATAATCGCGGAGCTGAAATTTCGCTCTTTAACGTTGAGTACTAGATTAGATACTGACCGGGAAATGCCAACATACCCCGGTAACCGCAGCTTTACCTCAGACGGTATTCTTTTTTCGAGTACCGGAAGTTCAACGATCTGCTGTGTAAGGCCAAGAATGTCGACCATGCCATTGAAGTATTTGTAGTACAGATCAAAACCGGGCTTTTGGTCTTTAGCTTTCAGCAGTTTTGCTTCCTCAATGTATTCCTGCAATTCCTCGCCTTTGCGGGCAAGCGAAGTAGCTACGCCGGCGTAGTTATCGTAATAATCATTCAATCTTGGTGCAAGGCCATCCAGCATCGTTGCCAATGATGTAGTGTCAAACATGATGAACTTTCCTTGTTGCCGCAACAATGCCAGGTAGATATTGACGGTGACCGGATCCTTGAATGCGTCTTTTATGGTGTTTGCCCTGTGCCAGTATTCGTTGCTGGAGGGGGCTTTCAGCGAAACAGATATAAGCCGCAACAATTGTGTAGTTGCCAATATGCCGGAGATTGCCGTTTTGTTGACGCGGCGATCTGTTATGTTGTCTACATCATTAAAATACTCCCGCGGAAAGTTCTGGATGATCATGCCCGGGTGCTCGCCGTCATCCATGGCATTGGCCACGTAGATGCCGGACAGACAAGTGTATTTCAACAGGGGATTCGCGTTAAAATAATTCCGGTAATTACCGTCTTCTATCACTTTGGGCAGGTTGTCGGACAACATGCGCAAGTCTTTCTGAAAGGCCTCCTGGAGCGCGGGGAGGAAGGTTTGGTACATGTAGATGCGTTCTCCAATGGAACCCAGTGTCAAACAGGTTTCGGGGAACAGGGTGATGGCATCTTTGTATTTTCCCTTGGTCATTTCGTTTTTAAAACGTTCAAAGAAGGCAACGTTTAGTTCTTCCTTCGCACGTTTCACCATAAAGCGCGCCAGCCCGTCAGCCAGCATGGTAACATCCAGTCCTCCGGCTGAGCCAAGTAGTGTAGCACCCCCGCCAGGTACCCGGTTCTTTGAAAATGGGTCAGTGGCGCTTACCCTTTTGGCGTTCGTGTCGATAAGCAGCCTGAAAAGAGCATTGTCTTGGGTAAAAGCGGAAATATCCTCTCCCGGGTTCAAATAAGGATCAAGGATTTTCTTGACGTCGTCTGAATGTGCGGGGTCGAGTTTTCCTCCTTTAATATACTTCCGCAATTTTATCGCATCGTTGAATGCGTATGGTTGCGCAAATGAGGTAAGACTGCAGGCTGTAGCTACAGCTGCCAGGATAATGGTTTTCATAAACATGTTGTGTGCGTACTGTGGTATAAAAATAGTGTCTGGCTTTTCAAATACATAGCCCAAAAGTCTTAAACATCGGTTGGCCGGCCAACGGTATAAGCACGGGAATATGAGCCCCGGGCGATGCGTAGTTCTACGCAGGCCAGAATGCGTAGTTCCGCTATTGTGGGAGCAGGGTAAACTCCGGTCTTTTGTGGTGCGGCTAGGATAGCTGCCAACAATTTCATATTCTTATTGTCAGGATCCAAAAAAACGAAAATACCTATGAAAAAAACACTGGTTAAACTATTAAGTTGCTGCCTGCTGGCGGTGATGGCGTCGTGCGCAAACGGCGGAACGACTGAAGAAATTGCGACAACGGATACTTCCGAAATTTCACCAGAAGCGAAAGAGAAAGTCGTAGCTCCTAATGGCACAACAATTACCTGCGCTGATTGTACTCAAGCCTCCTTATGCGATGCGGAGAGCGAATGCGCTGATAGCATTCTTAAATGCCATTATATTCATGATACTACCTTTGCACGTATGACACGCGGATATAATGGTGGCGGCAATGTTCCCCAAACGGTTGCGCAAATACAATACGTACTAGACCACTATTCATGCCAAGATCACAGAATAATAATTGTTGGGAACCATGCAAGCACATCTGCGATTGATACCGATATCCACTTTAAATTAATAAAATTGACAAAGAAGGAAAAGGAAAGAACAACTCCAGTTAGCTATTCCTTTCCACTTTTCAGAAAGATTATCGAAGTGCACCAGCCCACTGAGATTCGTTTTTCAAAGGCAAGAAAAGGTAACTATAACGACATCGTAATAACTGTAATGCCTGGTAATGGAAGCCCTGCAATACATTACGACCTGAGCGATATTCCGCCCGCTGTAGGTACTTACGAAGAGATTCCACTTCCCGAATAGTCAATCGAAAACCTTGGTCTTCCTGTTAACTTCTATTTTGTCGCCGATTATACCATTGACTGTTGGTATAAACAAGAACTCAAACTTACTATGGTGGTATCCATTAGTAAGTTTGATTTTTGAAATTGTTGTATTCGTTTCTAAGCGAATACTGCACGTAAGTCACGGTTGGATCGGTAATTTTTACCTGTTGGCTGAGCTGATCATTGTGTCATTGATATACAGATCTGCGGTCTTCAAACACAGTAAAGTGTTTCTTCCAATTGTGTTTTTTTTGGCGTTTTTTCTGATTGTGTATACGGTAGTGTTTTCGCCAATGTCTTTTAACCTGATGGCGGCCAGCGTTGCGCATTTTTTTTATATCATATTATGCATTACCGGCTTTTATAGCCTTTTACAGAAACAAGAGTTCGTCTATCTTGAAAAATCCTGGTTTTTTTGGCTGAATACAGCGTTGACCATATATGCGTCGGGCAATTTTTTATTATTCCTTTTCATGGACTATCTAAATACGCTGGACCGTCCGTTGTTTTTGAAAATATGGAATATTTTCTTTCTCCTCAACATCACCAAAAACCTCCTCATTGCCGTAGCTTTATACCATTACAAACCTGCACCACGTGAATCTCACTAGTCTTATCATCATAGGTATTGCAGCCATGCTGGCTTTGGCCATCGGGGTGATATTGTTCGTGGTGATGTACCAGCGCAGGGTGATACACCACCAGGTGGAGTTGAAAGAGATAGAAGAAAAGAAAGAACTGGAGCTGATACAGGCAGGTATACAAAGCGAAGAGCAGGAGCGTATGCGCATCGCCACCGAGCTGCACGATGATGTGGGCGCTACGCTGGCATCGGCGAGGTTGTTCCTGCATCAAAAGGAAATAATGGATGAGGCCGCCATACAGCAGTCAAAAGAGCTGCTGGACGAGAGCATACAGAAGATACGTAGCATATCGCACAAGCTGCAGCCGAGCACGCTGTATCATTTGGGTTTGCAGACTTCGCTGCAGTCGCTGTCGGAAATCATCAGTAAGACGGGTGTGGTGAAGGTGATCTACATCAAAGTAAACGACCTGCCGCGGCTGGATGCGCAGCTGGAGCTATCAGCCTACCGCATAGTGCAGGAGCTGATCAACAACTGCATCAAACACGCCGATGCTAAGAACATAACGCTGCAAACCGACGCAGACAGCGAGCTGAAAATAAAACTGAGTCACGACGGGAAGGGTTTGCTGCAGCAGGATTATGAAGAACTGATTTACAAGAAAGGTGCCATAGGCCTGAAGAATATCGTGAACAGGCTGAAGTCTATAAACGCTAATATATATTTTGATAAAGACGGCGACTGGTACACGATAGAGATGACCGCGCCGG
>JAJNBR010000157.1 GCA_021156265.1 Flavipsychrobacter sp. | reverse complement strand
TATGGCAACTTTGCTATTTGCTTTCCTATGGGGGCTGGTATCAAATACTGGATCAGGCCGGGTCTGAACTTTGGAGTAGAAGTCGCCAACAGGCTTACACTGACCGATTATATAGATGACGTGAGCAAAACATATGTCGGAGTCGATAAGTTCCCGTCCGATCCACAAAACCCCAGTCCGGGAGCTGCTTTGCAGGATAGGTCGGTAGAAGTAACAGATGTTCCCTTAGGGCGTCCGGGTAAACAAAGGGGCAATACCCAGTCGCGCGATCAGTATATGTTTTTGCAATTCAATCTTTCTTTCCAGTTAAAGACCTACAAATGCCCCGCATACCTACGCGAATGGCAGTTCATGTAAGCTAAAAGTTGACCATTACATTCACCCATTCGCCATCGAATGTAGTGTTGTACTTTTTGTAAAAATCAATGGCGGGTGTATTCCAATCCAGCACCTGCCAACTCACGCCCCTGAATTTTCTTTCAGCAGCAGTTTTTAGTAGTTGATCCATCAGCAGAGTACCTATGCCCTTGCGGCGCCACTCTTCGGTTATCAATATATCCTCCAGGTACATCTTCTGTCCCTGCCAGGTAGAATAGCGGATATAGTACAAGGCGAAGCCTACTATCAGTCCATCTGCTTCAGCAACATACGCCCACCACACTGGGTTTGGGCCAAACCCGCTTTCTTTAAAATGTTCGAGATCTACAGTCACCATCTCGGGTGCTTTTTCATAAACGGCCAGTTCATGCACCAGCTCCATAATGCGGGCGCAATCTTCTTTTACAGCCGGCCGGATCACCACTTTGGCGTTATCTAAAGGCATAGTATTTATGAATGGATATGCAATACTAACAGCTTCTCGACGTTATTGCAAATGAGCTAGTTGTAAAACTTCAGTTAAAACAATAGGTATTCATCAGGGAGTAGTGTAATTTTAGTTCATAAGATTGTAAACTTAACAAGCAAAAGGACAAACATGAGTACAACACAAGGTGAGATTTTGTGGGTAGATGATGAGATAGATTCGCTGAAGTCGCAAATATTGTTTTTAAAGAATAAAGGTTACGAGGTAACACCTTTAACCAACGGTTATGATGCCCTTGAGTTGTTGAAAGAGAAGAATATAGATGTAGTGTTGCTCGATGAGAGCATGCCCGGGCTAACGGGAATTGAGACGCTGGCTAAGATTAAGGAGATGGATCCTAACATGCCGGTGGTGATGGTGACCAAGAATGAGGCCGAGAACATTATGGAGGAAGCTATCGGCGGGCAAATAACAGATTATCTTATCAAACCTGTTAATCCTAACCAGGTATTGCTGTCGCTGAAGAAGATCATGGATTCGCGGCGCCTGGTGTCAGAGCGAACCACAATCGCGTACCAACAGGATTTCAGGAACCTGTTCATGGCGCTAAGCTCTAACCCTGATCATGAAGAGTGGAAGGAGCTGTATAAAAAGCTTGTATACTGGGAACTGGAAATGAGTCGTAGCGACAGTGCCGAAATGATGGAAGTACTGCAATCGCAAAAAGCAGAGGCCAATACAGAATTCTTCAAGTACATTTCAAAAAACTATGAAAGCTGGATAAAAGGCAAAAACGGACCGACACTTTCGCACGAGCTGTTCAAGAGAAAAATTGCGCCGCACCTGGAACAAGGTAAACCAACTTTCCTGGTGGTTATCGACAACCTCCGCTTCGACCAATGGAAATCGCTTCAGCCCACCGTAAACGATTCGTTCAGAACAGTTGAGGAAGATATGTTTTACAGCATACTGCCTACCGCAACACAATATGCGCGTAACGCGTTATTTGCCGGCATGCTTCCTGCCGAAATTGAAGCGAAGTTCCCGATGGAATGGAAGAATGATGATGAGGAAGGTGGTAAAAACCTGTTTGAGGAAACCTTCCTGCGTTATCAGTTGAAGCAGCTGAAGCTTGACCACCTCAAAACACAGTATATCAAAATAACCAATAATGAGAATGGTAAGCACATGGAAGATGACATACACAACTTCCTGAATAATGATCTTACCGTTATCGTGTATAATTTCGTTGATATGCTCTCTCATGCACGTACCGAGATGGAAGTGTTGAAAGAATTAGCCAGCGATGAAGTTTCCTATCGCTCGCTGACAGTGAGCTGGTTCGAACACTCGCCATTGTATAGGGCTCTGCGTAAGATAGCTGATAAGAATATCCAGGTGATCATTACCACCGACCATGGTACTGTGCGTGTAAAGACACCAAGCAAATGTGTGGGCGACAGGCAGACTACTACCAATCTCCGGTATAAACACGGCCGTAACCTGCAATACGAAGACAAAGATGTGCTTGCTTTTCGCGACCCGAGAGTCGCAGGTTTGCCACGGCCCAATGTAAGCTCAGCATTCATTTTCGCCAAAGGCGATGTCTTTCTTTGCTATCCCAATAACTACAACTATTATGTAAACTACTATCGCAACACTTTCCAGCACGGCGGTATTTCGCTTGAGGAAATGATAGTGCCTATAATACGCCTGCAGAGCAAATAGCTTTCACAAAAGTTTAAATTTAGCCAGAACAGAATATCAGTAACATTGTAAGTTATATTTCAAGACTTATGGAACCTGTTTCAGAACCTCTTTCTTCGAATGCTACGGATGCAATCCAACACCTGATCGATCAGATAGAAACTGTTATCCGGGGTAAACGCAGGCAGATAGAAATGGTGGTGACATGCCTGCTAGCCGGCGGGCATATTCTTATAGAAGACAATCCCGGTACCGGCAAAACAGTGCTTGCTAAAACGCTTGCTCAATGCATCAGCGGTGAGATGGGTTTAGACCATGTGGTTTTCAAGCGTATCCAGTTTACGCCTGACCTGTTACCGATGGACCTTATCGGTACCCATATATTCGACGACAGGACAAAAGAGTTTGTATTTAAGAAGGGGCCGTTATTCTGTAACGTATTGCTGGCCGATGAGATCAACCGCGCTTCACCCAAAGTGCAAAGCGCCCTGCTGGAGGCAATGGCCGAACACCAGGTGACCGTTGGCGATACAACATTGAAGCTCGAGAAAATGTTCTTTACGATAGCCACGCAGAATCCCATTGAAATGGAGGGCACTTATCCGCTTCCCGCAGCACAGCTCGACCGTTTCTTTATGAAGATATACTTCGGCTACGTGGATGAAGATGTGGAGATGAATATTTATCGCGAGTATATTGACATCGCACAAAACCTGGTGGAGCTGAAGCAGAAACTGAGTATGAATGATATCCTGTCATTGCAGCAACATTCATCACAGGTATTCCTGCATGACGAGATTGTACGTTCGGTAAGCAATATCGTTCGTGACACCCGAGAACACCAGGATATAGCACTGGGCGCATCTACGCGTAGCGGCATTGCATTTTTGAAGTGTCTTCGTGCTTACGCGCTGGTAAAAGGCCGCACCTTCGTAATAGAGGACGACGTCAAAGACATAGCACGCTGGGTGCTCGATCATCGCCTGATGTACCGGAATAAAGAAGGCCGGCAGAAAGCGCTGGACGGAATTATCAATAAAGAGGTGGACAGGTTGGCAAAACTAAAGCTGTATGCTTAGTTATTAAGAATAGTGGCATGGTACGTTCACGTTATTTAGCTTATAGGCTTGTTTTTCTCTTCTTCGTACTCGGCTGTATTGATGTACAGGCGCAGCGTAATGCAGCTCTGCGTTATGAGATCGATGCCAAACGCATGGGCACTGATATGAACAGCGAAGATGCACTACCACGTTCTCGTGAGTTCAAACGCATTGATAGTTCCTACTATGTTGGTTGGATGTATGAAGGTTCTTACAAGTTCAACCATGCTGCGGATTATTTAGGTTTTAAAAATGCCGCCATTCCGCTGGAACGTGCATTGACGCTGATGGAACGCGACTATCGCCGCGAATTAGCTACTCGCACATCAGACATCATGCAGTACTTCCCTGTGTATAAATACCACATCGACTATACACTCATAGGATACTACCTGATGAATTGCTATAGCAATACGGAAGATGTAGAGAAAGTTCACTCACTATTGCGGCGTGTGTTGAAATGGAATTTTCAACGAGACTACCAGATGGACGTGTACAACCTGCTGGGGTGGACCGTACACAGGAACAGGTATTATACCAGCACGAAGTACAGCTTTTTAAAAAACTCTATTGACGAGAATGAGCGTTATGCAAATAGGCTGCTTGATTCAGGCCTTCGGCGCATTACCATCAATAAGCGTCTAAATTCGCAGATATTTCAGCCGGGTTACGAAGAGTTCGAAAAGCAATCAGTGTATCACTATAAATCGATTCTATACAGCTACGCTTTAAAGATAGATTCGGCGGCAATGTACTACAACCTGCTGCGCAATACCCCGATCTTCCCGCACAATAACTATGCTACCTTCCGGACCATTTGCGGCGACTTCCGCGAAGCTGAAAGTGAATACCAGCAAGCTGTAATGCAGGATGCGGGTGATAAGCGATTGAAGGAATGGGCTTATTACTCTTCGATCATCGATATATACAAAGCTCGACCTGACAGGGGATCGGAATTAATGCGAGATATGATAAAAGCCAATGGCTCTACACCTGGCTTTGGCTGGTACAATATTGCCCTGGCTCGTACCGAACACTACAATGGATTGATCCTTTCTTCCGATCAGCATGCTACTAAAGCAGCCGGGTTTAAGGAAGTACATATTGGTACTACACTCAGCCAGGCACACTACGATTTCAGCGTTCAGCTCGTCAGGCTGATGAATAAGCAAAGCTTACTTAACCGTCAGAAGTTTGAGAATAAGAATTGGTGGTATAATCCTCGGATCATCGCCCGTATGTCGCGTTTGCTGGGTGAAAAATACATGCAGCAGTTTCTTATCATCAACCAGTTTGCTCAAAACCCCGAACGTGACCGTGTCATCTACAAGCTATTTTCTACCGAAAGCACGGTGAGCTGGGATGAGGTGTGGTACCTGGTAAAAGATTTCAGCACCCAGTTTTTTGTTGAGCGCTTTAAAAAAGAGGCACAAACAGACGAGCGTAAAATTGTTCGCAAGTATTTTAAGCTGTTCGTAGCGCGCCTGAAAATGGAGCAGGGTGAGAACAAAGAGGCGCAACTATTGCTCAATGAGGTGCTGCAGGATGCTAATATCGACCCTGATTACGAAAAACTTTTCCTGGCCCGCGTCTACCAGGCCCAGGCAGAATGTGCCTTGCGTCGCAAAAACAATGCAGCCTATAACGAGTATACGTATCGTCTTTATCAAATATATCCCCAGCTGGTGCCCGATACCGAGTTAAAGACGAATATGCGATTGAACATCAGCGGCAGCCCCGACGATATAGTGGTTGACAGGTTGAAGGATTGTAATATTGAATGGGTGACTAATAGTTCTATACCAGCGCCATCGGTCTACCTGGTGTTTTCCGGGGCAGGAGCAAAGAAAAGGCTAGAATTTTATGTACTTGACCGGGAAGGCAAGTATATAGTTGAAAAACAGGCTATTGATTACGATAAATCTGAGGCAATAGGAGTCTCCCTTGCCTACCGCCTTTTTAATATTGGCGGAATGCCTCGAACTGAGGAAACGCAGGAGGTAGGGCTGTCGATATAGTCGATCTTTAATGAGCTCATTACAAAAATGCTATATAGGATAGCCGGTTAGCCTGTATCTTTTGCAATTCCCTTATATCCCGCTAACTTTGCGTATCCTTTTATCTAACAATTTTTCTTTTTATATAATATGAATTTGTTTTCCCTTCAGAACGAGGAATTCATCCACCGCCATATTGGCCCCGATGAACAACAGACAGAGCAGATGCTTCAGACCATCGGTGTATCGGATATGGATGAGTTGGTATCCCGTACTGTGCCGAATGCCATTCGCATGGATCACAGGTTGAACGTGCCGGAGGCCATTAGCGAAGCAGAATACCTGAAACTGATAAAGGACATTTCTCTCAAGAATAAAGTTTGCAAGAACTACATAGGCCAGGGTTACTATGACACGCATACACCAAGCGTGATATTGCGTAACATATTCGAGAATCCAGGATGGTATACTCAGTACACTCCTTATCAGGCTGAGATATCTCAAGGACGTTTGGAAAGCCTGTTGAATTTCCAGACTATGGTAACTGATCTTACCGGTCTGCCTATAGCAAACGCGTCGCTACTGGATGAAGCAACTGCCGCAGCTGAAGCGATGGCCATGTTCTTCAACCAACTTAACAAGGATCACGATCACCTGAGCCGTGCGAAGTTTTTTGTAGATATCGAAGTATTCCCGCAGACAAAAGACGTTATCGTAACACGCGCTACACCGCTTAATATCGAAGTAGTATACGGCGATTATAAGTCCGCTGTTATTGATGAAACATATTTTGGTGCAGTAGTGCAGTATCCTAACGATAAAGGTTCGGTAGAAGACTATCGTGGTTTTATTGAGAAAGTGCATGGTGTAGGTGCATTTGTAGCTATGGCTACAGATCTGCTGGCTCTCACGCTGTTGACACCTCCGGGTGAGCTGGGTGCTGATGTAGCATTCGGTACAGCTCAGCGTTTTGGCGTGCCTTTGGGTTATGGTGGTCCGCACGCAGCGTTCCTTGCAACCAAAGATGACTTCAAACGCAGCATCCCGGGTCGTATCATTGGTATCAGTATAGATGCTAATGGCAACCGCGCATTGCGCATGGCGCTGCAAACACGCGAGCAGCACATCAAACGCGAAAAAGCAACTTCAAACATTTGTACTGCACAAGCACTGTTGGCTAATATGGCAGCTATGTATGCAGTATTCCATGGCCC
>JAJNBR010000156.1 GCA_021156265.1 Flavipsychrobacter sp. | reverse complement strand
CGTTCGTCGGTGCCGTAGGGAATGTCGTTGATATAAATGATTGGGAATGGCTCGCCCCAATACCTTTGACGGCTGAAGCCTGCATCGCGCAGTTTATAGTTGATCTTGGCACGGCCTACACCTGCGTCTTCGATAGCCCTGATAGCTACAGCAGCAGCCTGCGACAGGTCGATGCCGGTAAGGAAACCGCTGCTATCCAGCTTGCCCGACTTCTGTGTATACGCTTCTGCACCCGTATAATTCAGGCCGAAGATGTTGGTAATAGGAATATCGAAATAGCGCGCGAAATTGTAGTCGCGCTCGTCGCCGCTCGGCACGGCCATGATGGCTCCTGTACCGTAACCCGCCAGCACGTATTCGGATATCCAGATAGGTATCTGCTTATGCGTGAAAGGATGCGTGGCATAAGCGCCCGTAAAGCAACCGGTCACTTGTTTTACCTCCGACATGCGCTCGCGCTCCGACCTGCTCATGACATAGGTCTTGTATTCAGCTATCGCCTCTGCCTGCTCTTCGGTCATGATCTCCTCTACCAGCGGGTGCTCGGGAGCCAGCACCATAAAGTCAACACCGAATATAGTGTCGGGTCTTGTGGTGAAGACTGTTATATGCTTATCGTGGAAACCAAAAACATCGAAGCGTACTTCGGCGCCATTGCTTTTGCCTATCCAGTTGCGCTGCATTTCTTTCATCGCTTCGCTCCAGTCCAGTGTATCGAGGCTGCTCAACAAGCGGTCAGCATATTCCGTAATACGCAGGAACCACTGGCGCATCTGCTTCTTCACCACCGGGTATCCGCCGCGCTCCGAAACACCATTCACTACTTCGTCGTTTGCCAGTACGGTGCCCAGCGCCTCGCACCACCACACTTCCGCATAACTCAGGTAAGCCAGGCGGTAGTTCATCAGCACTTCGCGCTTCTCGGTTTCGGTATAGCTTTTCCACGCCTTTGAGTCGAAGCACATCGTCACATCTGCGGGGCATGGGTTCTTGTTGTTGCCTTCCTTTTCAAATATTTTGACCAGCTCTGATATGGGGCGTGCTTTATTCGCTTTGCGGTCGTACCAGCTGTGGAACAATTCCAGGAATATCCACTGCGTCCATTTGTAGTACGACGGATCGCTGGTGCGTACCTCGCGGTCCCAGTCGTAGCAGAAACCGATATTATCCAGTTGTTCCCTGTAGCGGGCAATGTTCTTTTCAGTAGTTACTGCGGGGTGCTGGCCTGTTTCCAGCGCGTATTGTTCTGCGGGCAAGCCAAAGGCATCGTAGCCCATAGGGTGCAGTACATTAAAGCCTTTCAGTCTTTTATAGCGGGCATAAATGTCTGATGCGATATAACCAAGCGGGTGACCGACGTGCAGTCCCGCCCCGCTGGGGTAGGGGAACATGTCGAGTACGTAACATTTGGGCTTGTCAGATTTGTTACTGACCTTATACACCTTATTCTCCTTCCAGTATTGTTTCCACTTCTGTTCTATTTCCCTAAAACCGTATTCCATAGCATTGATATATATAAATCGAATGCCAAAAGTACGAAAGGAAAGATGCTCGGAGAAATCGGGTCGGTAACGGGGTCGCATTGGGGATTTGATCAAAGCCGTTTACTTTTGTTGCATGCAAACGCTGAAAACATCCAAGGCAAAGGAAAATATACTGGGTAAGATCCGCAAGGCGCTCCAGGCTGAAAAGCTACCCATGCCTTTCCCGGAAGCCGAAAAAGCCGCTGCCACGGATGTTTTCAACCAGTCGGATGAGTCTATTGAAGAAACTTTTGCAGAGAGTTTTATCAAGCTGGGCGGAAAGTTCGTTTTCTGCACCAATGAGCAGGAACTGCTGGAATCAATAGCCGAACTGCACGAAAGCCGCGGTTGGCAGCAGCTGTACTGCGCTGAAGAACGATTGACAAAGCTGTTTCACAACAATAAAATGGACATGGTTCACCCTGCCGATGTGAGCGACGGTACGGCTGATGCCTGTATTACCGGTTGCGAATACCTGGTGGCGCGCACCGGTTCTGTCTTCCTCAGCAGCAAGCAGTATTTGGGCCGCACAGCCACGGTTTTTTACCCGGTGCACATTATTGTGGCATACGCCGGACAGGTCGTTCCCGATATCCAGCAGGGACTTGAATTACTTACCAAAAAATACGGGGCTAACCTGCCCTCGATGATCAACCTGAATACAGGGCCCAGCCGCACGGCCGATATTGAAAAGACGCTTGTGGTGGGCGTTCACGGCCCGGGGGAGGTGTTTTGCTTCCTGGTAAACGCCTAAAAAGTAAATGCTGAAACATAATTATCAACGCGCGATAACTAATGTTTCAGCATTTTAATAAAGGTTTTATAGACAGTGTAGTGGGTATATCAATTAAGGGCACATAAGGGCTGGGGCGCGTTAATTGATAGGAGGTTTTAACCTCTGTTACAAAGGAACTTATTAATGTTGGTACAATACCGACCCGTTTGCCCAAAGTAGGGTTTCGTCCGACGAAATGCCGTTTTGGTGCGACGAAGCGATTTATTCGTCTTTCTGTTTGAATCCGGCGGTCCGGTTGATGGTGTTGAACATATTGACAAAATCTGTTCTAATGTTCTTAGATACAGGTATTTGCATATTATCAGCCATCGTTACTACGCCGGCTATCTCATATCTTTTTATATGATGGATGTTGACGATGTAGGAACGGTGAACCTGGTAGAAATCCTTCTCATTGATCACTTTTTTGAATTCACCAAGGTTATACGAACTCATGATGCTGGTGTCTTTGGTGACCACCTTGGTGTATTTATTGACGCTTTCAAAATAAAGTATGTCTTCAGCGTTCAGGTAGTCAATGCCTTTCACGTTGGGTATACCGATCTTGACCGAATTGTTGGTGGCCGCCTGGTGATGTGCTTTCTGGTTGCTACCGGTGCCCTTGAGGTTTTCCAGCGCTTTGTTTACGGCAAATGACAGTTCATAATCATCTACCGGTTTCAATACGTAACCGGCTGCTGAGAACTTTATTGCCTGCAGCGCGAACTCGCTGTGCGCGGTCACGAATATTACCTGGAACGGTATGGACGGGAATAGTTTAAGAAAGTCTATCCCCGATTTCTCAGGCATGGAAACGTCGAGAAAGAGCAGGTCAACTGTGTCATTACGCAACATCTCCAGGCCTTTGCGCCAGTCGGTGAATACGCCTGCTATAAGGATATTCGGGAACAGGATATTCAGTCGTTCCTGCAATAGCTCGATGGCTTTAGGCTCATCGTCGATGATGATACAACGGATATCAGGTAACATACTTCAGGTTTCTTATAGTTAGTTTTACAATGGTTCCCGATTCAGCTTCCGGTTTATCAATATACTCAAGATAGATGTTCATTTTCTCATATCGTTTGAAAATATTGATCAGCTCTCCCGTAAGTTTAGTTCCATAAGACTCTTCCTGCACGTTGCTGTCCCGTTTTATTTCCCGGGCTTTCCGGCGGCCTACGCCGTTGTCTTCAATGGTGCATATAAGTTCATCGCTCGACGAACCCTGGTAAAATTTGATGAGCAGCATTCCTTTTTTCTCTTCTGGCAGGTGAAACAGTCCATGGTTAATGGCATTCTCTACAAGAGGCTGCAATAAGAGCGACGGTATTTGCACGCTGTCTGCTGCTACTTTGTTCTCAACATCAATTTCGTAATCAAACTTATTCTCAAACCTGATCTGCTGCAGCTCTATATAGTTCTTCAACATGTCCAGCTCTTCCGATAAAGTTATATAACGGTTCCGCGACGAGCGCAGGTACGACCGGAGCAACCTTGAAAATTTATTGACGTGCAGGTAAGCATCATCCGTTTTTCTTTTGCTGATAAAATAAAGAGCGCTTCCCAGGGTATTGAAAATGAAATGCGGATTGATCTGCGCATGCAGGGCGCGTAGCTCCAGCTCCGTTAGCAGCTGCCGCTTTTCATTCGACCGGGCCACTATGTTTCGCGTTAGCAGCACGATGCCAGCTACCAGCAGCAACAATGCCAGTATACCCGCTATCCAGAATGTTGCCCGCCATGTGGACGTTTGATACCATTGGGGATGCCTGTATATATAGAACGTATAAAGTTTGCTTTTCCATATGTCGTCGTGCACATAGCACTGCATCTGGTGGTATCGTCCGGGCTGCTGGTCGCCTACAAACACTTCGCCGGCTTCGGTTGTCTGCCATCCATCCTCTCCTTCTATTTTGTAAAAATACTGTCGCCGGCCACTGCCATAAAAATTTATCAGGTCAAGGGTCAGTATTTCAGCTTCCTGTTGCAGGTAAATGGTATCGGTTGATTGAATTACCTGTTGCTCGGGCGAGCTGACAACCAGCCTTGAATCTTGCTTTTTACTAAGCTCGGCTTTCGCCGCCAAAAGTTGCCTGATATTGAGTGTATATACTGCCTTGTCGGTAGTAAGGATAATATTGTTGGCAGGATTTACCATCAGGTCATAAACGCGGTTGTAATACTGTCGCCTGATGTTTTGAAAAATAGTAAATGGTGTAAGCGCGTCAGCCTCTGAAATAGTAGCATAGGCCAGGCCAAAATTGCCGGCAATAACCAGCATGTTGCCCTGTATATACATATAGACGTTAGTGAGATCAACGTTCGGGCGTATGTACCGGTATCTGAAAGAGCGTGTGTTGAACTGGAAGATCAGCTTGTCTGTAAGAATATAAATATTGGCGCGATTGTCGAATTGAATTTGCGAAATACCTTTAATGTTCAGCTTGCTCAATTGTTCGATAGGCATAACGGCCTGCTTGCCTGTTACCGGGTCAAACAGTAACAGGCGCTCTTTATTGTATAGCCAGTATTTTTTGTTCAGGCTGTCATAGATCATATTGGGATACCTGTCTGTGGAGTATCGTTGTATGACAACCGAATCGTCTTTTCTGTCTATCTTAAAAATTCCGCCGCCACGCGACGATGCAAAAAACACACCCGGCTTATATTGGTGCAGGTTGAACAAGCTGTGAAGCACATCGTTCTTGTAACCTACGTCCTTTCTGCCCTCATTGGGAGTGACAACGTCAATGGTGGAAATCTGGCGGCCAGATGTAAAAAAATCCATGGTTCGCCGGTGTAAATTGTAGGTATAAACGCCGTTGAAAATGCTTTGTGTAAAGGCTATATACAAGTCGTCGCCCTGTTCTTCTACCCATTGGACATCAGCATTCGGAAACGAAGTAAAGAACCTGATGGAAAGCTCCGGGCTTAAAGCGTAAAGCGTTTTTTTCTTGCTACTCCACCAATAGCTATTTCCGCTTGACGCCATGCCCACATTCACGCTTTGCGCCAGTGGCGAAATTTGTTTGTTTGCTTTGAACACAGCAGGAATACTGGGACTCATGAGCACGCCGTCGGCTGTCGTTGCATACCATTCATTTCCTGAGCTGTCGGTAATGAAATAACTAACCTGCGATAACCCCGGGATAGCGTTATGATCATCTTTGCGCTCTATAAGTTGAAGATTAAGGTCCAGGAGGTATATAGCCCCATTGGTGATGATATGCACCAGGTCATTGATACGGTAAAATAGAAGAATGCCTTCGGTCTCTTTCGCGCCATAGCTCGTCATATCTATCCGCGAGTAGGTGCACGTGTAGATGTTGTAAAAGTGCAGAACGTTCCCTCCCGGGGCGTAGCCTAAAAAACCGCTATCAGTTACATTCCTTTGAATGATCTGTACGTTCACCATCGAATCGGGCAGATTGCACAACGTTCTGCACTTCAGCTTGCCGTTCTCCACATGACATTCGTCCAGCCGGTTGCCGGCGATGTTAAGGAATTTGCCCGGCTCGGGGTGGATAAACACACGCGGGCGATAGGAGGGTACGGTGTAAGGGATGGGCCGGTCGTTTGAATCTATTTCGATCAGCTCATTATCTGCCAGGAAAAACACTTTTCCCTTCCGGGTCATAGCCCGAAATCCCCTGATCGTTTCCTTAGCAAAGTTATAATCGATGAATTTGACCTTATTGTCTTTTATATAGCCCAGCGCATATCCGTAATAGTCTACCCAAAGCCGTCCCTGTGCATCCTCGGCCATGCCAAACATTTCTAACGGCAGCCCGTCGGTAGCGTTAAACGACCGGAAGGTATAACCGTTGTACTTTGTTATGCCATTATCGGTGGTTACCCACAGGTAGCCATTCCTGTCCTGGTGAAGACTATAAATAGTATTGGAAGGCAGCCCTTCAGACATCGTCAGCCGGAGCATTTGGGTGCTGTCCCGCGCGGGAGAGGTCATGCTGCAGCAGAGTAATAGCAATAATATGTAGAGAGTGTTCCTGGGCATTGACGGGAATCAGCGGCTTAAGGGCGAAATATACGATAACTTTGGGGCATGGGACAATTGCAGGACATCGAGACCAGGGAGCATATCGAGACGTTGGTGAACAGATTTTATGACAAGGTGAAAGCGGACGATGTAATAGGCCATATCTTTCATAAGATCATAGGTGAGGACTGGTCGCACCACTTGCCTATTATGTACCAGTTTTGGGAAACAGTGATGTTAGGCAAACCCGGCTACGCAGGAAACCCGATGAAGAAACATATCGAAGTAGATCAGCGCACGCCGCTGAACAAAGAACATTATGAACGCTGGCTGGCGTTATGGTACGCAACTGTCGATGAAATGTTCGCTGGTGCCAGGGCCGATGAGATCAAAAAACGCGCTTCACTGATGATGGAGCTGATAAGCATGAAGGTTGATTGGGCCCGCCAGGGTAAATCAATATTATAGTATCTTAGATGGCATGCACTCATTCTCCATCTCCGGTAAACTTATTGACATCCCTGAAAAACGAATCTACCCCGCTACTATATTCGTCAGCAACG